>DBZJ01000242.1 GCA_002311635.1 Syntrophaceae bacterium UBA1163 | reverse complement strand
AGTCTCCTTCCAATGCTCTTTCCGATCCGAATGGTCTCTACTGTCCTGCCGGTCTGAATAACCACTTGTCTGGATTTCAGCTTTCGTAGGGAACGAATATATGCGTTCCCTACAATTTCCTCTTAGGCCTTAAATTTAAAGTCATCGGGATTGAGACTTTCCAGCCACTCCTTGAGATGATCTCCTTCTTTTTCCATATCGATGGTTCGGGCTTTTTCGATGACCTGTTCGGACACGAAGATTGGGGCGTCCACAGCCAGAGCGATGGCCATGGCATCACTGGGACGGGAGTCGATAATGATCTCCTCCCCTCCTCGGTTGAGGTAGATCAAGGCGTAGTAGGTATTTTCCTTCAGGTCATTGACCACGATTTTTACCACCTGGGATTGAAGGGTCTTTAAAATGTTATGGATCAAATCATGGGTCGATGGCCGATGAGAACCCATCTTCTTCAGTTTCATCGCGATAGCATTGGCCTCGAAGGGACCGATCCAAATAGGAAGCCCTGTTTTATTCGATAAATCCATCAGGAGAACGACAAATCCGTTTGATGTGGAATCGAATGTCAGAAACTTCACCTTCATCTCGAAGTACATCCCGTCTCTCCTTTCGTTCCGCTGATCCTTGGCATAAACATGCCGCCGTTTCTCTCGGTCTTCGAATTGCTTCAGGGTTCCTGTTGACCAAATCTTGGGTAACGAGACGAATGAGTCCGCGCTTCTGTTTATCGTTACACTTCGTTTGGAAATAGAGGGACAAGAAAGGTCGGGGAACCTGCTCCGGGTGGGCCGCTATGTTATTCCGGTCCCTCCTATCCACGGCCTAGCCCTGCCTCTTCTTCCGCAAGAAGAAGGGGGACGAGCGGATAAGCAAATCAGAACGCTTAATTTAATCTATCTTAAATGAAGAAGGATGGAAAAATCAACCCTTCGACCTCGGGCTCAGGATCAAGAGGTTCCCGGGCGAAACGACGAACTCGGCCCCGAAAAGACAGGGTTTGGCGTCGTTAAGTATCAGATCCCTCCCCTGAGAAGAGTGGGCAGTCTTTGAAGAATGTCTGTGGCAATTAAAGATTTTTCGCCTATCTCCCGAGCAACCTCATCACCCGCCAATCCATGAATGTAAACGGCGATTTGGACAGAGGTGAGAATGTCAAATCCTTGACAAACCAGCCCACCGATCATTCCGGTGAGCACGTCTCCCGTTCCTCCCGAGGCCATCCCCGCATTGCCGGTCGGGTTGATAAAGACCTCTCCCTTGGGGGTGGTGATCAGGGTGGGATGCCCCTTGAGGACAAGATGTACGTGCTGGGATTGTGAGAAATTTCTGCTCAGACCGACCCGATCTTCCAGGACTTCCTTGGTCTGGGATCGGATCAGTCTTGCCATCTCTCCTGGATGGGGGGTGAGAATAAACGAGCGATTCTTGATGGGAAGGGTCTTAGGTTGGGTTGCCAATGCCGTCAAACCGTCGGCATCCAAAATGATCGGGAGATCCAGTGTCTTGATCAGCTTGAGGACGAGCGATTGCGTTTCTTTAAACGTTCCCAGGCCAGGACCAATGACCACCGCCTTTTTGTTTTCGCAGAGACGGACGATGGTCCCGAACGCCCGGAGGCTAAGTGTTTGTTTGGCGGTCTCCGGAAGAGGCTCCGTCATGACCTCTGTCAATTTTATCTCCATGACGGCATTGAGGCTTTTGGGGAGGGCAAGGGTGACCAGGCCCGCTCCCACCCTGAGGGCAGCCTGACTGGCCATGGCTGCGGCTCCTGTCTTGCCAACCGATCCCGCAATGACCAGCAGGTGTCCGTAATCGCCTTTGTGGGTATTTGGATTCCGGGGGACAGACAACCATTTCTGGATCTCTTCTTTCTCCAAAAGGTAGGTCGGGATTCTTTCCTCCTCCACCAACCTCCTGGGGATACCGATATCGATGACCTTCACCTTTCCCACATAGTCGATTCCTGGCGGAATGAGGTGGCCTATCTTGGGCAAACCAAACGTGATCGTGAGAAAAGCCCGGATCGCCGTGCCAAGAGGTTTGCCGGTGTCGGCGTCTAAGCCGGAAGGAATATCAATGGCAACCATAGGCTTTTGGATCGTATTCAAATGATCGATCACCTCTCTGTAATAACCCCTCACCTCCGCATCGAGCCCCGTGCCAAAAATGCCATCTATCAAGATGTCGAACTTTTCGATGTCCCTTTTCACTTTGATGTAGTCTTTAGAAGAAGGAACAGGGACGACTTCCCCCTTCATGCGGTGGAAGATGGTAAAATTCGTCTCCGCATCGCCTCGGAGACCCTTGGGGTCGGTAAGGAGATAGGCTCTTACAGAAACCCCTCGGTTCAGAAGATATCGAGCGATCACAAACCCATCTCCTCCGTTGTTCCCTTTCCCGGCGATGATCGCTATCTTCTTGTTGCGGATATCGGGGAAGGTATCGGAGATCACCTCCGCCGCTCCCCTTCCTGCATTTTCCATGAGGACGATTCCGGGAATACGATAGGTCTCAATGGACTTCCGATCCAACTCCTGCATCTGTTCAGCGGTCGCTACTTTCATCGGTTCCTTCCTCTAATAGCACATGGGCCACGGCATAGGGTCGATCGTGGGAAAGGGTGAGAAGAGCCTTTTCAATGCGGAGGGTTTCATATGCCTCCTTTGCCTTTCGATGGAAGGAGAACATGGGTTTTCCCATGGGATCGTTCTCCACTTCGATATCCGTCCATTGGATACCGTTCCGGAGCCCCCATCCGATGGCTTTGAGGAAGGCCTCTTTTGCCGCAAATCGGATGGCGAAGCACTCAGCCGGGCGGGCCTGGCGTTGACACCGGGCGATCTCTTTCTTTGTAAAGACTCGACCCAGAAAAAGATCTCCCCAACGGCCCATCAGATGCTCGATTCGATCAATGTTCACAATGTCAATACCCGTTCCGATGATCATACAACCATTTCGGAATGCGGAATTCGGAATGCGGAGGTCAAAAGCTTTTATTCCGCACTCCGCACTCCGCACTCCACATTCAGTTCATCCGCCCACGCCGGCATATTCCTCGTCGGT
>DBZJ01000198.1 GCA_002311635.1 Syntrophaceae bacterium UBA1163 | reverse complement strand
GGCCGTAAGGTTTAAACAATAGGATGATCACCATGACAGCGAAAGGGAATACCTCTTTTACACCGCCAGGCGTATAACGGCTTAAATATCCGTCCGCCAGATTCTGAAGGACCCCGATCAGCAAACCACCTACGATAGCCCCAGGAACAGAATTAAGGCCACCCAGAACGACAGCGGGGAGAACTAATAGACCCAAATGACCTACAGAAATATTAAGACCATTGATGTTTCCCAATAAGGTCCCGCCAACTCCTGCAGCCATAAAGGCAATGGCCCAGGCAAGCGCATAGACAATTTTTGCGTTCACCCCGAGAGACAGGGCGGCCATCTCATCATCCGCAGTGGCCTGCATGGACAGTCCCCACTTGGTGAATTTAAAGAAACAGACAAATGCCGTGAGAAGGACGATGGACGCAACGAAAGCCCAGAGGTAAACCTGGCCGATCACAATCTTTCCGATGAAAACAGGTTCAATTGGAAACACGGCAGGAGTGAAAACGGCCGTATCGGTTCCCCAAATGAGCTCCACCACCCCTTTAAACAAGAAAGAGAGGCCCACCGTTACCATAATGACGCTTAACACGGGCTCTCCCACCATTGGCCGGAGAAAAAGGTGCTCTGTCAAAAGCCCCAAGACAAATCCAACCACCAGGGTGAAAAGAATGGCCAGCAAGAACGGGATATGCCATTGGTAGAACGTGAGGCAAACATAGGCTCCAATGAGGGTGAGTTCACCCATAGCAAGGTTGAGGACGCCGGAGCATTTATAGATTAAGGTCCAGCCAAGAGCAACCACGGCATAAATGCTGCCGACGAGGATCCCGGTGATAAAGAGCTGTGAGAAGAGTTCCATGAAATCTCCTAGAATGAAGGGCTCAAGGATTCTAGGGTTCAAGGATTCGAGTATTTATGATTAAATTCATCACTAGACCCCTCGACCCCTTGATTCCTTGAATCCTATTCTTATTACTCTGGTACTTCCATCGCTCTCAGATCCGTCGCAATATGAACAACTCTTCCATCTTCGTAGTTGATATGCGTGTCCATATGGACATTTTTAACGTCAGAATAAAGGCCGTTGACAATATCTTTGTATCGCTCTTCGACAAACGCCCTTCGCAATTTTCGGGTTCGAGTCAATTCATCATCATCCGCATCAAATTCCTTATAGAGGTTGACAAATTTCTGAATACGGGCGATGGGAGGGAGATCACGATTCATCTTGACGATCTCCTTCTGAACCAATTCGTAGACCTCCGGCATCTGAGAGAGTTGAGGATAACTGGTATAGGCAATGTTTTGGGCCTCCGCCCAATTGCCCACCACCCCGTAATCGATACAAATCACGCAGGTGACATAAGGCCTGTTGTCGCCGATGACCCATACCTCTTTAATGTAGGGGCTGAATTTGAGCCGGGTTTCCAAATATTGTGGAGCGAATTTTGTGCCGTCGCTCAAGGCCATCACATCCTTCGTTCGGTCAAAGACAACCAGATGGCCATCGGTATCGATGAACCCGGTATCCCCGGAATGAAGCCATCCGTCCCGGAGCGTTTTCTCCGTCTCCTCCGGCATCTTATAATATCCGATAAATACGGACGGGCTTTTTGAAATGATCTCTCCATCCGGAGTGATTTTTACCTCGGTCTCAGGAATGGGTCTGCCCACCGTATCGAATTTGATATCGCCGTCCCGATGCAATACTGAAATTCCGGCGATTTCTGTCTGGCCGTAGATCTGCTTCAGATTTACTCCGATGGCATGGAAAAAGCGGAAATGGTCTGGCCCCATAGCCGCCCCTCCTGTGTAGGTATCCCTGATCCGGGAGAGGCCCAAATGGTCTTTCAATTTCTTGTGGACGCCCAGATAGGCAAGATAGTCGAGAGCTTTCCAATACCATGGAACGGGTCTTTTTGAAAAGTTTAAATCGGCGACGTGATAACCGATCTGCATCGCCCATTCATAGGCTCTCCGCTTGGACCAAGTTGAATCCAGATATTTGACCTGGATGTTTCTCACCATCTGTTCGTAAACACGAGGCGGAGCGAACATCACGTGGGGGCCGATTTCGCGGATGTTTTCTTGAGCTGTCTCAGGCTCTTCCGGAAAATTCAGTGTGAACCCGGCTTGAATGCCGCACGAAATCGACATCATCTGCTCTCCGATCCAAGCAAAGGGGAGGTAAGAGACAAAGTCATCCGATTCAAAATAAGGATCCACACGCATTAAATTTTGGCCCATGGTCAGCATATTATAATGGGTGAGGAGGGCGCCTTTCGGAAGGGCGGTCGTCCCCGAAGTATAGAAGAGGAGACAGACATCCTCTCCTTTCCCCTTCATGATCATATCTTCGAAGAGACCGGGTTCTTTCTCATCCATCTCTTTACCGATTTCCATCAGCCTTTGAATGCTGATGAGGATGGGGTCATTGTAGTCTCTCATGCCTTTTGGGTCGTCCCAGATCATCTTTTTCAAATTCGGGCATTTACCTTTGATCGCGAGGCATTTATCAACCTCTTCCTGACCTTCCCCGATCATCAGTTTGGCATCGGAGTGGTCGATGATATATTGCACTTCGTCCATCAAAGAGTCCTGGAACAGCCATACTCCCACACCACCTGTACACATTGCAGCCATTTCTGCCCAAAGGGCCTCGGGTCGGTTGTCGCCGATCATGGCAACTTTATCCTCTCTCTGTAACCCCAGAGAAACCATTCCCAGGGCAATGTGCTTCACATTCTCGTAATACTGTTTCCAGGTCATAGGGACCCAGATCCCGAATTCCTTCTCTCGCATGGCCACCTTTTTGTCCCAATATTTCTTCGCGGCCCGTAGAAAAAGTTTGGGAATGGTCAAGTCCTTGGTGATCTCAACGTCTTTCCAGTTAGCGACGTGTAACATAGAGATCCTCTACCTCGCCCAAATAGGCCTTGATCACTTGTGGATTGTTCTGAACCTCGGGCGGGGTGCCGTCAGCAATCTTTTCGCCGAAGTTAAGAGCCATCACCCGATGAGAAATATCCATGACCACCCCCATGTCGTGCTCGACCAAAACACAGGTCGTCTGCCAACGCTCTTCTTCGTTAATATCCAAAATAAATCGAGCCATGTCCTCAACTTCTTCTAAATTGAGACCCGCAAGAGGTTCATCCAAAAGAATGATCTTAGGGTTGAGTGCCAGGGCCCTTGCCAATTCGACTCGCTTTTGAAGCCCGTAGGGAAGCATCCCCACCATCTTATCCCGGATAGGCTCTATTTCAAGAAGATCAATGATCTCCCTCTCAATGAAATCCCGATGCGCAATCTCCTCCCGAGCCGTTTTCCCAAAATAAATAGAACTGCTGATCAATCCTGACTTGAGATGAATATGGCGACCGAGTCGGATGTTATCAAGCACGGTTGCCCCCTTAAAAAGCTCGAGTTTTTGGAATGTCCTTGAAATTCCCATCGTTGCCCTCTGATAGGGTCTCAATCGAGTGATATCCTTTCCTTCAAATTCAATTTGGCCTCTTTGGGGGTGGTACAAGCCGTTGATGCAATTCAAAAGAACTGTCTTACCAGCACCATTGGGTCCAATGATGGAAAAAATCTCACCTTTCTTTACCTCCAGGTTTACATCCATCAGGGCTTGGATACCTCCGAAAGCCATATAGAGGTTTTTGACTTGAAGCTGAACTTCTTTGGCGACGACCATTAAACGCTCCTTGCCCATGCTGTGAAGCTTGTGACTCGCGGTTCCTGAGAGATTTTCATGATCCTAAGAGGGAAGAAAAAATAGAAGGAGGGAAGGGGGGTTTTCCAGTTTGTGGCCGTTCGTTTGCTAAACAAAGAATGAATACCCTCACCCTTATGGGATTTGTTTCCGTCTCTTGGCGAAGAGTCCAAACGATAATCTTTTCAATTTTTTGTGAAAGAGAAGAGGATTTTAAATTAGATCGAAATCCCACCCGATGCCATTTTCATCAATTAACAAAACAATACTTTTTTGTCAAGTCGAAATCCTCCTTTTACGTCCCTTATTCATACTGGTGTTTCAAACGGTTACGTTGTTTTACGTTTCATCCATCCACTTCTTCTCCCTTCAGGAGGGAAAGAGTCGACTCTTCCGAGACGGAAGCAAATGGGTTCAGGGCCTTCTTTCGCTTTGATCGAAGGGTTGACATTTTAGAGGGTATCGATTAATGTAAAAAACATTCTGCTTCTGATGAGGAGAACGATGAAGAAGTGGTCCTATCGAGACGCAGGGGTCGACATTGAAAAAGGAGATGCCTTTGTTCAGGCGATCAAACCGATGGTGGAATCTACATTCCGGCCTGAGGTATTGACGAAGATTGGCGGTTTTGCGGGGTGTGTCTCTCTCAATTTGGAACGCTATAAGAAGCCGATTCTCGTCTCTTCGACCGACGGGGTAGGGACGAAGCTGAAGATCGCCTTCTTGATGGATCGCCATGATACGGTCGGGATCGATCTGGTGGCCATGTGTGTCAATGACATTGTGGTGAGCGGGGCAAAACCCCTTTTCCTCCTCGATTATTTTGCTGCCTCTCAACTGGACCCTGAAAAAACGATGAAGGTGGTCTCGGGTATTGTCAAAGGATGCATTGAGGCCGAATGCTCTCTCATTGGCGGTGAGACGGCTGAAATGCCGGGATTCTATAAAAAAGGAGAATACGATCTGGCTGGTTTCGCCGTAGGCATTGTAGAGGATTCCCAAGTGATTGACGGATCGGGGGTGACCGTGGGGGACAGATTGATTGGAATCGCCTCCAGCGGTCTTCACAGCAACGGGTTTTCTTTGGTTAGAAAATTGGTTCTCGATCAGCTTAAATTAGACTTGGAAAAACGGGTGGAAGAGATCGGAGTGGTATTGGGTGAAGAGCTGCTCCGACCGACTCGAATTTACGTCAAGGCAGTCCTCAACCTCGCACGAGATTTCAATATTGTTGGGATTGCCCACATCACGGGTGGAGGCATCACCGGGAACCTTCCGCGAATCATCCCTAAGGGCTGCAAGGCGATTGTCCGAAAAGGATCTTGGGATATCCCTCCAATCTTCTCCTTTCTACAGGAGATGGGAAACATTTCCGAGGAGGAGATGCTCCGTACCTTTAATAACGGGATTGGAATGATCCTCATCGTCAGATCCAAAGAAGTCGATGACATCATAGCCAGGCTTCGTTCCTTTGGCGAGAAAGCCTTTATCATCGGCGAAGTGGGAAGAACAGAAAGGGAACAAGAGACCATTGAATTTGCCTGACCTTCATTTTCCAGCGTTGTATCTTTCGTCATCTCCACCATTCTCATGATTTTTTGTTCCGTTAACATGACCATTCGTCCATTGGTATTGGCCAATGTCGCGAGAAGAGGGGTTTGAGGCCCGATGAAATGGTTGGGAAATGAGCAAGACGTGATCGTATTAGGCTCCGGGTTGGCTGGTCTGGTAGCCGGAACCCTCCTCTCAAAAAATAATCATTCTGTGTTACTGATCAGAGAAAAAGGATACCAACCCTCCTATTCGACAAGAGGATACCATTTCATCCCTTTTTCAAACTTTTCAGAAAAATCTTTGAAGCCTAACCTGGTTAGAAAAATTTCTCAGGCATTAAACCTTTCTTTGTTGATGGGAACCCGAGAAGATGGCAAGGAGGCCAAGGCACCTTCAGGCAAATCAAGGCAGAGGCCCGCCTTTCAAGTCGTTCTCCCCAAGGCGAGGGTTGACATTTTCCCTCAGCGGTCCCTGTGCCAAAGGGAATGGAAGAGGGAATTTCCAGGAGAGGTCGTTCAGATTGGGGCATTTTATGATGAGCTGGGTCAAATCCAGCACCTTTGGCAAAAGGAGAATTGGAAGAAAAATTGGCCCGCCTTTTTCCCCTTTCGGCAGCGTTCTTTAATCGCAAGGGTTTTTCCATTCGACCCCCTACCAGAGGAAGGAGTTGACAAGAAGCTCTGTCTGTTTTCGAGGGAGTTTAGAGAATTCATTCAACTTCAACTGATCTCCCGGGGGAATTTTTATTCAGGCCGATTTCCTCTCTCCTTAGCCACGCAGGTTCTATTCGATGGGACGGGCGAATTGAATTCGGATATTGATGCAGAGAAGCTTGAAAAAGAAATTTTAAATCAATTTTTGCGAGCCGGAGGAAGGGTTGAGGAAATCGACAGAGTGAAGCAGATAGATTTCGGCTGGCGGAAGGAGTGCACCCTGACCTTGGAGGGAAGCCCTGCCGTATTTCGATCTCAATTCCTTGTCATTAATTTTCCTCTTCATCGCAGTTCACCCTTTCTTGGGAAAAGAAGGAAGGGATTCATAAAATGGGAGAAGAAAATCAGACCGTTATATATGACGATTCCGTTATTCTTAGGGGTCCATGAGAAAGTGATTCCGGTTGGCATGGAAAATCTTGTTATCTCCATCTTGGACCTTGGAAAACCCTACGAAGATGGCAATGTCGTGCTCCTTTCCCTTAGCCCCAAAGGGGACAAAACCAGGGCGCCGGAGGGGAAGAGAGCCCTCACTGTTGAAAGCTTGATGGATGTGGGAAAATGGGGACAAACCCCTCTGGCTGATTACCAACAAGGAGTGATGAGACATTTATACCATCTCTTTCCCTACCTTGAGGATTACACCGAATTTGTTGATTTCCAGTGGGCCAGTGACCATGTTCCCAAGTGGTCTTATCCACACTTTCTTTACCAGGCCACTTCTAATTTTGATTGGAGGCAGGGAGTGGTTCCAGTGAGAATGTCGAAAGGCGTTTACTTCGTCGGAAAGGAGAATTTCCCCTATCTGGGTTTGGGGGGAGAGGTCTTCAGCGGATTAACAGCGGCCCAACATATTTTGAAGAAATATTCCTGAGACCACCCGAAAACCCCGTCTTGCTCTAATCGTCCCAACCGATTTGTTTCCTTTTTGTGACCGGGAGTTTGAACTTTTCTCTTAATCGGGTGACGACGAGGTCTGGAACCAATCCTTCCACGCCGCCCCCTAATCTGGCGACCTCTTTGATGGTTCTGGAGGAGACGAAGAAATAGTCCTTGCTGGTCATCATGAAAAGGGTATCCAGCCGGGTGCTGAGGCTTCGATTCATCGAGGCCATGTGAAATTCATATTCGAAGTCGGAGGTTGCACGGAGACCCCGTAAGCTCACCTTGGCATTGGTCTTCGCCACGTAGTTGACGAGAAGGCCCTTGAAACTATCCACGACGACATTAGGCGTATCTTTAAAGATCTCTTTTACCATTTCAAGGCGTTCTTCGACGGAGAAGAGCGGACGTTTTTCTTCATTTTCTGCGATGGCAATGATCACTTTGTCAAAGATCACAAGAGCTCTTTCGACGATGTCGATATGACCGTAGGTGATGGGGTCAAAGGAACCTGGATAGATGGCCACGTTTGCCGCATTCTTAAACTCTTCTTTCTTGTTCCTCACCATTTCACACCTCCTCATGGGTGACGACCTGTCGTTAAGTAGGAAGGGGGTTTAGGATTCCGTAGTGACCTCGGTTTTATGATTCCCTTTCTGAGGGGTTAGAATAGAGATCATGGTGTCTCCAATCCGCCGTTGGCGAACGAGATCCCATTCGTCCAGGACGTGGGGAAGGGGCTCGCGCCGGTTGTGCTCGATGACCAGGATGGAATCCGAGTGATAAATCGGATTGTAATTTAATTTCATCAGGGTGTTCTGGATCAGCCCCCTCTCATACGGAGGATCCATCATGATCAAATCGAAACATTCTCCTCTCTGTTTGAGGATTCCAATCGCCCTGCTCACATCTTTTGGAAGGATTTCTGATCTTTCCTCCAACCCGACCTGAGTGAGATTTCTTTGAATGAGTCGTAAGGCCTGCCGTCCCTTTTCTACAAAGATGGCCCTCCTCGCCCCTCGGCTCAGGGCTTCGATCCCTAAATTTCCTGTGCCCGCGAAAAGATCGAGAACGACTTTTCCCTCGAGGTCGTCTCGAAGTATGTCAAAGATAGATTCCTTCACCCGATCAGAGGTAGGGCGAAGGGACTGGTTCCTCGGTGTCACCAATTTCCGCCCCCTCGACGTTCCACTGATAATGCGCATGGCCCACTTAAACTCCGAATCTCAAATGACAAATCCCAAACAAATCTCAATGCCCAATTTCCAAATGACCAAAACGGTTTTGCTCATTTGCTTGCCCTGCACCATATTAGGTACAGGGCTTGACATTTGGTGCTTGTCCGAAATTCTTCAATTGCTCAATTCTTTTCAGCATATTCTCCTGATGGGAGCCTTGCCAATAGATTCTGAGACATTGTGGGCATTGATAAAATTCTTTCTGTTGGTAAAAGATAAAGTCCGGGACTTTCCCCTCGGCTTCCTCCCGTGGGATGTCATCGAGAAGGACGTTGCACAAAAGACACCTCGAAAGAAGGTTGTCCTCGCTCAGTGAAATATAACCCTTTTGAATGAGCTCCCTTATCTGAAGAGAAGGTCTATCCTCTGTGATTCTGACGATCCGGTCTTCCGGTGTCCTGGGGAGAAGTTTGGTATTTCGGGTCAGGATGACTCGACCTTCCTCACGGGCCAATTTTATCAAACGATAGGCCTCTTCTCCTCGATAATAAATCGTATCATAGCCAAGCATCCTCAACTGCTTGGCCAATTTTCCCAACATGCGATCTGCAACAAAATTCATCGCTCAACACATCAAAGCTCAAATGCCAAAATACCTGCCTTCGCCGAAGCGGCTTCGCGCAGGCAGGCAAATGCCAAAGGAATGCCAAATGTTTGAACGTCAAACATTCTCCGATTGAACTTTCACCCGTTCGGCGGGGCGAAGCTCCATCTTTTAAGGCGGAGTAAAAAGCACCACTCAGGGTGAACCCTGAGCGAAGCACCGGCCCTTAGGCCTGGGGGTCGGAGGGTTCACTTTTTTGTTTGAACTTTGAACGTTGTCCTTCGACATTAATTCCGATACGCTTCCCCGATGAGCGATTACATATATTTCCCTATGATCGGTTCCAAATCTTTTTTCGTTTTCTCGGGGATAAACTTTTTGCCGGTGATCAGGGCATGTTGTAATGCACTGGCACAAACACATTCTCTTTTGTCAGGAAGATGTTTGATTGCCTGGCGAATGGCATTTTTTGCTATCTTCGTGCTCTGGGATAGAATTCTCAAGACTTCACCGATGGAAACGTCTTCCGCCGCCTCGTGCCAGCAATCGTAATCGGTTGCAAAGGCGATGGTGGAATAACAGATTTCAGCTTCCCGCGCCAATTTCGCCTCGGGGAGGTTGGTCATGCCGATGACGTCCACACCCCAAGTCCGGAAAAGCCTCGATTCAGCGCGCGTTGAAAATTGGGGTCCCTCGATACAAAGATACGTTCCATCTTTATGGACTGTCGCGCCGACCTCCTTTCCGGCGTCGTACAGAATCTGGCTTAGAACAGGACAAACCGGATCGGCAAAACTGATGTGAGCCACGATCCCGCCGCTGAAGAAGGTGCTCGGACGACCCTTTGTCTGATCGATGAATTGATTCGGGATCACCATATCTCCGGGGTGAATCGATTCCTTCATGGATCCCACCGCACTGACGCCGACGATCCACTGAGCACCCAGCTTTTTCATTCCATAGATATTTGCCCTAAAGTTTAGCGAAGAGGGCTGGATGCGATGGCCTTTTCCATGCCTCGGCAGAAAGGCGACCCTAACCCCTTCGAAAACCCCCACAACGAACGAATCCGAAGGGTCTCCAAAGGGGGTTTTTATAGCGACGGTTTGGACCTCTTCAAGACCCTCCATTTCGTAGAGACCTGATCCGCCAATCACCCCAACGATCTTTTCTGACATTCGCATCCTCCTCGATCAAATTAAGGTTCATGTTAACCCTACGCAGGCCAAAAATCAATCATCACCCCTTTCCGTGGAGTTGACCGCAAGCCGCTGAAATCTCTCTCCCTTTGCTCGTTCGGACAATGGCCGTGATCCCTCCCTCCATTAAAATTTCCTGAAACCTTTTGACGCTTTCTTCCGAAGGCTTCTTAAAAGGGATCTCTGGGGCTTCATTGAGGGGGATGAGATTGACCTTGGAGGGAATGCCTTTTAATATTCTTAATAATCTTTTGGCATCCTGGGAAGAATCATTCATCCCTTCCACGAGGACATATTCAAAGGTAATCCGAGTTCTTGGCGTGAGAGGAAAACGCTTGCATAACGCTAGCACCTTACGCAACGGATAAAGACGGTTGACGGGCATGAGATAACTTCGAGTCTCTTCCTCTGTCGCATTGAGGGAGATGGCGAGACGAAATGAGATTTTTTCTTTCGACAGCCGTTCTAACTGGGGAAGAGGACCGACGGTTGAAAGGGTGACTCTTCTCGAGGAGAACTTAAACGCATCAGGGTGGGTCATCAGCGCGATCGCCTTCAGTGAATGATCGTAATTCGCAAGGGGTTCCCCCATTCCCATCAAGACGATATTGGTTATGGCTCTTTTTTGAGGCAGCGTTCTTCTGACCGCCAGAATTTGATTGACGATCTCCGAGACACTTAAATCTCGTTTCAATCCTATCTTTCCGGTCAGACAGAATCGACACCCGAAGGCACATCCCACCTGAGTCGAAAGGCAAAGGGTGAGTCGTGCCTTATCGGGAATCAGAACGCTTTCGATTCGGTTTCCGTCTTCAAGTTGAAATAAGAATTTTCTTGTTCCATCGCTGGCCTGTTCTACGCGCAGCGGGCATAGGGTTGAAATAAAGGTCGCCTGGCTTAACTCCCGGCGGAATTTTTTGGAAAGATTGGTCATCTCATCGAAGGATTGAATACCCTTCTGGTAGAGCCACCTCAGAATCTGGATACTTCGGTAGCGTTCTTTGCCAAAGGATTTGAGGAATTCATTGAGTTCAGAGAAGCCTAAATTCTTTAAATCGACTTTTTCCATTCAATAATCAAAGATCTCCAGAGAATTAAAGAAGTATTTGATTTCAAAGGCAGCTGTTTCAGGCGCGTCGGAACCGTGCACCACGTTTTTTTCAATATTCGTGGCAAACTGGCGCCGCAGAGTCCCTTCCTTTGCTTGTTTAGGATCGGTGGCCCCCATCAACTCCCGTGTCTTTGAAATCGCCCCCTCGCCTTGAAGAACCATAACCACCGAAGGTCCCGAAGACATGAAGGTGGTCAGGCTTTCGAAAAAAGGTTTGCCTCGGTGGACAGCGTAAAATCCCTCCGCCTCTTTCTTATTCATCGAGATCATTTTCAGACCGATCACCTTCAGCCCACTGTTTTCAAAACGTTTAATGACCTCACCAATGAGATGTTTTTGAGTGCCATCCGGCTTCACAATAGACAGTGTCCTTTCCATATCTCCCTCCCTTCGACTTAAATTATAAGGGTTTAATCTATCTTTCACAATTCCTAATTGTCAAGCTCACGGTTTCATAGTAAGGCATTCTTGGGCGAAAGTGCATCGATCCGTGCATAGCGGATTAATAATTGGCCGGGTGTAACAACGAAAGGCGAAATGATCAACCTGGGAGGTAGAGGATGTTTTATGTCCTATGAGGCCGTGAATATCGGGCCTCGCTTGTAAACCCGACATTCACGGCCTTCATCGACTATTTAAACTTCAGACTGTAAAGAACATTTCTCAAGGGGTCGTTGTATGATGAATCGTTAATACAAACGTATACCCACTTATTATCCTTATAAGCGGATACAATGGTAGCCTGCAAATCCAGCCAGCCTTGATATTTATATTTCAGCACAATTTCATTAACTTTAGTCCCGTCCTTCAGGGCTTTCATCTGATCCGAGACGATTTCAGAATCTACCTTCTGTTCCTTGTCCAGTATCGCCTTCTTGTAATATTTTCCAATATCCGCCAGTGCCACTCCCTTAGGAATTTCGAGAACCTGAATGTCCATTACGGGGATTTTCGCAGACGCTTCTACGCGGAACATCACCTTCCAAGGGTTTTCCTTATCGACTGACCAATTCGATGGATAGATGACGGAGAAAGCAGGCACCTTATCATAGACAAATTCCTTATCTTTCGCTAAAGTGATAGACGGAGAAAATACGAGGGTCATCATACACACCCCTGCCAGCAACAACATTGCCACGATACTCCCTTGCCACACTCTTCTGCTCATAATTTGCCTCCTCTGCTTCTATGGTATTTTAGCGTCTCCATTCATCATAGAGAGGCCGCTAATTGCGTGAGAATATAGCAAGCCCGCCTTGCATGTCAAGTACTTTCTTGGATCTAAGCTTATTTTCTTGTGACGAAAAAAATCCAAAAAAATCTGAAAACCTTCGTCTTACTAATTTAATTGGTTTTACAAATCACAAAATTTTCTCTTTCAGGCACAATGACATCGATCGTTTGATCTTAAGAAGGTGATGTCTTGATAAGAAAAGCTATTCTCTCCATGATTGGATTTATAAGCTATGCCAGAAAA
>DBZJ01000126.1:5368-6300 GCA_002311635.1 Syntrophaceae bacterium UBA1163 | reverse complement strand
GCGCGGCCAAATCTTGCGGGGTGCGGGGAAGTCACTTCCCCGCTCTTTTCGATTAATTCAATCTTGAACGCAAACTGGTATAAGGAGATGCTTGCAGTTAACAGATAATAATGTCCTCCAAGGATCGCTTGGGGACGTGATGTACCTCTTTATCATCACGCCAATATTTGGTGTTGCCGGAGGCGTCGACCCTTTCTATCATTACTCTCTCCTTGGGTTTGCCCAGAGCCAAAACAAGCAAAATATCGAAGCGGGGCGGTATTTCTAAAGCTGTTCTTAAATTTTCTCTCTGTATTGTCCCGATGATGCACCCACCAAGACCTCTTTCAGCAGCACTGAGAAGCAAGGTTTGAGCGGCTATCCCGTGATCGCAGCCAAACGACTGACTTATCTCCCTGTCCCCCAGGATGATGATGTAGGCGGAAGGTCTCTCCCCATCGTTTGGCCCTGGCCAATCCTTTAAGAAAGCAGCCCATGTGAGGTGGGGAAAAATTAAGGCATTCTTTTGAGGATCACAGGAGAGAATGTACTTGAGTGGCTGAACATTGCCTCCAGACGCTGATAGTCTGGCCAAATTCACGAAATCTTCCAGAGTCTCCAGCTCCACAACGTGTTTCTGATAAAACCGCCTATAACTTCTATTTTTCAGGACTAAATCCGCCAGCATTTACACCTGCTCTGTTATTTCAGAAAGAATTGGTTTATGCCGGTGCGGATCAGCCCGACCGACATCGGCTCGGATTTGTTTGAGCCAAAAACAGAAGGGCCGGAAATTGCTTCTCAAGCTCTTCGGATTCCTGTGGGAATGAGCAATTAGATTAAAGTTTCTTTACTTTGACTGCCGATGGTCCTTTGGCGCCCTGCTCGATTTCGAAGCTGACACTATCACCTTCCGCAAGGCTCTTAAAACCCTCACCTTCGATGGCGCTATG
>DBZJ01000126.1:1449-5254 GCA_002311635.1 Syntrophaceae bacterium UBA1163 | reverse complement strand
TTCTGATCGTTGAACCACTTTACCGTACCTTGAGCCATCTTTTTTTATTCCTTCTGTAGGAGTTTGTGTTTAGGACCTTCCGTAAAAGTTGACCACAAAATAGCGGCCAAACAGGATAAATTCAAGGAAGAAAAGCTCAGAACCAAGTGTGATGGAATTTCGATGCCCACACAAACCGATCAATGATGATCGGGCCTCCGTAGCCTTTAGGAAATACTTGAAGGATCCAAAGACGAAGGCGCCGGGTTGGGTGGAGGCCGGCGTCTTCTGGAAAGAGGAGGACCTATACTGATGTTACATGGGGCTCTTTCACCAATGAATCGGTCATTTCGGCCAAACACTCCAAGGAAAATTTCAAGGCTTAATTTACCCCCTTGTCTATGCCCATACCTTTAGTCCTGGCGTTCTGCGGGCTGCAATAAATGGGGAGGTTGACCAAGGAGCGCGCATCCCGAGCAGTCCGGAAGGGAACTTTGGTCGGGAAATGACATACTGATGCCCGTGGTGGGTTATTGATATAAATAATCCTCCGTTTGCATCACAAAAAAGGTGCCTCCAGGTTCCGATGGCGAATACCGATTCTATTTTGATCCAGGTGGTCCTTGCGGACCCTGAGGCCCAACGGGGCCTTGCTCACCCTGAGGTCCAGCCGGTCCCACGGATCCCTGCTCACCCTTTGGTCCAGGCAGTCCCGCAGGTCCCTGCTCACCCGGTGGCCCTGTCTGAGTCCATGAGAGTGGCTCTTCGGCGCGTCGGCATTTCCCGGGTTCACTGACAATGCGCACCGTACCTGTTTTCTTGTTGACGCAGGCATTGATAACGTTGTCGGCCGTAACGGGAATGACTGTGGACCCAAGAAAAGCTGTGATCAAAACGACTACGAGAGCGAACCTGATCATAATCCCCTCCTCACATTATCTTTGTGGTCAAGCGTTGCTATTCTGAAGTATGAAACAAAAGGGCTGTGCTGTCCATCGGGAAATTCGCGATTCTCGCAGTTAATGAAGTTCTGATCCCGATAATTTTCTGTTCGGCTGATTTCTTGGCGTAGAAATACCCGATCTCCCATGCGGTACCGTCATCCACCTGAGAGCCATCGGGCAAAGCGATTACAAGGTCAGCATCATCGAGATGAGATTTACAACGGGCGAATTCCCTTTACTCTCGATGGCGATAATGATAGCTGACATGGCTTCAAACTTGGCATCGGAGTTTTAATATGGATAAGGAAACTCAGGTTTATTTTAAGGATCTGCTTCTTAAGAGACTCGATGAGCTCTATTCAGAAGCTGAGAAAACAGTGGGTCGCATGACCGATAACGTGGAGAACTTGCCTGATCCCACAGATCGGGCGACTCTTGAATCCGACAGAAATTTAATGCTCAACATACGGGACCGGGAACGAAAGCTGATCCCCAAGATTCGCGAGGCGCTGCAAAGGATTGAGGCAGGTAATTTCGGGCAGTGCGAGCAATGTGGTGACGATATCGGAACAGAACGCATGAACGCTAGGCCTGTGACGACTTTATGCATAGAGTGCAAGCGTAAGCAGGAAGCCAATGAGCGTGCCGGAGGGGCATAGGTTTTTATGTAATGAGATTGTCCCCAATTCCTTATGTACGTACCCATTTCCATGCAGCTTCCATTTCAGAACGGTCGAAATGCTCCACCTCTGTGTGAGTTAACAGTCCGCCAATCTTCACCCATGATTTGATCCACACCCTATTACTGAGGACCGCCATTCGTTCTATTTCCCTCGCATGGTCCCTGGCAAATCTCAATTTCTCCAAGAGGACGTCCGGTTCCATGTGGCGGAAGCCTTCAATTTCGATCAGAAGCCGTATCTTTCCCGATGCGGCGATGGTCTCAGACATTATCCTGCTCATATCGCGTACGTCTTCGCCAGTGATATCTTCGCCGATCTTGAATCCAAGAACGTTCCCAGAACTACCGCTCAACTGCTGGAACATGGTGCCGCCTCACTTTCCCTGATCGCTGTTTTTGAACTTGATCACCAGCAATTATGCCCTCTTCTTCCGAAGTCTCGTCCGTTTCGGTTTGCTCGCCGTCACTTTCTCTGTTACCGCCGGTTTTGACGTTTTCGCCTTCGCTTGCCTTCTTGCCTCAATCGCCTGCTTCCCGCTCCCTGCTCCTCACTCCTCACTATTCACGATTCATCATTCATCACTCATCATTCATCACTTTCCCTCCCCGCCACCCCGGGTTCAAATCCCATCGCCGGCTCCAAGTAACTCAATGGGGTATCCGGATAGCGGTCAGCCCCCTTAAAGTGCCTGTCCGCGTCCTGTCCATTCATATAGGGCGAAAGGTTTTTTTCGCCCTCGCTCTGTCCAATTTCGGCGAGCACTTCCGGCTCAAATCGATTCTAACAATGGGGGAGTAACTTTTCTATGGTTGCGGGGATACCGGCGGAGATGGTAGTTCCCATCTGGCAGGTTTGTAGAGAGACGTTCCGGGTATTGGGCTTGGGAGTTGACAGTTTTTGAGCATCCATTTCCGGACTGTTTTAAAAGAATCCGCATACTGCCGTAGTTTATTCGAGGGTGGGAACGCACCAGGGTTGACGAGGACAATTGGCTTTTTAAAATGATGTCTTACCAGCCGCATGGCCTCAGCTAAATCCCCATCGTTGGAAATCACCATTGCGCAATCATAGAAATCCTGCGAGGCATCGAAGAGCAAATGCACAGCCAGATTCACGTCTGAGCCTTTTTCTTCGGTCTTTATTACCTGCTCGAAATATTTTGGCGGGGAAGGATTTGCCAGGGGCGCCCTTACTGGATGGCTTAGAAAGTGCCCGTAAAAGACTTCCAGTTCCGGTATATACTTCTCCAAAGCCTTTATATAAATTTTTTGCCGGTTTAACTTGTCAGGGTCTCTCGGATTGTTCGAAACCAAGGCCGTGAAGTACTTTATTTTTTCGATGACATTGTAAGGCTTTAGGAGGGCTACAGAAAGTGCTTTGAAATCAAGCCACTTATACGGCGTGTTTTTTACGGCATTGTAGTAAAAGTTGAACCCATCGATGTAAACGAAGGTCCTCATTCCTCCCCCTGAAAATAAGCAAGGCCCCCATCTGCGGGGGCCTGCACCTCAAGGACGAAACCTTGAGGGGTGCTAACTGATCGATCAGTAGAAAGATAATTCACAATTGATTCAATTTCAATAGAGAATATCGGCCAATTAGCTTATTGCCATAAATTTCTATTTTCGCACGCCAGGATGCCCCAGGATCACCGATCTCGATCCGGGAATCATCCGTCATCGTTCTATTTCGATAAGGGCCGCCGCGTGGGGTCTTATCCACTAAAAGGCGCCGGTATGTCGTGCCCCTTTGTGGCAGGTTTTGAATTCTCTGCCCGTTTTCTTTACATTGTTTCTACCGGCCAACCCTGCCCCGGAAGTGTCTCGTCCATGGGCCCGGCTTTTTCACTTCCCGCTTCCCGCCCTCACTACTCACTATTCACGATTCATCACTCATCATTCATCATTCATCACTCATCACTCTTCCTCCCCGCTTCCTGCTCCCGCCTCCGCGGGTTCAAATCCCATCGCCGGCTCCAATAAAATCAAATAGTTACAGGTTATACCTTTTTCCCATTTTTCTTTTACGTACCTATTACGAACGTAGATTACAGTCTTTCTCCGTACGCGCCAAGTTCTGGAGCAATCCATGACTCTCACCAAAGCCCATCTCATCAAAGCACTCTTCGCGCAGAACATTTTCACCAAACCCGAGTCGGCCCAGATCATCGACACCCTTTTTGAGCTGATAAAACAGTCC
>DBZJ01000126.1:0-1351 GCA_002311635.1 Syntrophaceae bacterium UBA1163 | reverse complement strand
CATCAGCGGGTTCGGGAAATTTTTGGTGAGAGAGAAGCAAGGCCGGGCCAAGGGAGGGGAATAACCACATTGAAGGTGAGGCCCCGCCCCAAAATAGAGTTCCACTGGAAACGGTTAAAAACAGCCAAGTTGGCAGGCCCGTATTCTTAACCCAAGGATATTTGCTGCTTCTGATACTCTCATGGGGGTTGTCTTGAGGCGTCTGGCAAGCTCAAATGTCGCCAAGCATGTCAGGTTGTTAGCGGCATCAAGTTCACGCAGACCGGTTGTGATTTCCGGCGACGGTTCCCGCGAGGCAGTACCCACGTGAGCGATACTCTCAACTTTGAAAAACCCGAGCTGACAGTCCGTGATGCGCACGCCGAGTTTGTCCATGACCGCCCCGACGGCAATCCTGGGGATAGCAATTTCCTTGGCTATTTTCCAGCCGACAGCGCAGGGCAGGTAACCGTCTTTTAGTGCGGTTTTAACGGCGGATTCCAGCCGCTCAAGCGTTTCTGGGGGGAGATTGGCTGGATTTTTTCCCAGCTGTATCCTTGAAGACTTCTTTGTACGGTCTTTATCGTTAAAATCACGCATCGGGGGGGAACCTCCATAAATAATTATTAAGTAAATCATCACTCATGCTATCCTACAAACCGCCCATATTCAAGTTTTGGAGCAATCGATGACCCTCACCAAAGCTCATCTCGCTGAAGCACTCTTCGCACAGAACATTTTCACCAAACCCGAGTCAGCCCAAGTCATCGACACCCTTTTTGAGCTGATAAAACAGTCCCTGCAAACCGGTGAAGAGGCTCTCAGCAGCGGATTTGGAAAATTTTCGGTGAAAGAAAAGCAGGCGCTTAGGGGTAGGAATCCCCGGACTGGGGAACCTGTTACTCTGCCGTCGAGGATGGTGGTAACATTCAAGTGCTCCGGTATTCTGCGGGCCGCAATGAATGGGAAGGGTGACTGAGAATAGAAAATTACGAGCCGCAGTGCGGAAGATCGGGAAAGGCGAGTCATGGTTTTAGGTGGAAAATGATGCTGGATCGCTTCGCTACACCATAAAGGGGCGTCAGCTTCACAGCATTTCTGCCGAATCCTCCAATTGATCTAACACCGATTCAGATATAATGGGCGGTGAAAAGATGAATAAAACGGTTCATGTACGTGTCCTATACACGCAGGGATGTCTCAATGCTTCCCCTGTGATCGATCTCATCGAAAGACTGGGAAAGGAAATCGGGCATGGTGTTGCCATTGAGACAGTGCTGGTAACTTCGCAGGAGAAGGCGGTTGAGTTTCGCTTTCTTGGCAGTCCAACGGTCCAAATCAACGGGCTTGATATTGATCCTTTTTCCCGTGG
>DBZJ01000109.1:17174-63373 GCA_002311635.1 Syntrophaceae bacterium UBA1163 | reverse complement strand
GACACAAGAATTAATACCATTCCAGGAGAAAAAAACCCTTGACATCTTAGAATGGAAATGCAATGATAAAATCGTAGGTTGTAAGAAGTATTTGTTTGGATCACAAAAGGTCGCAAAAGTGCTTCTTAAAACTTTTGCGATTTTTTTTAAGGACCAAAGGCTATTACAACTTACTGAAGTTTAAAAAAAGAAAGGAGGTGAGTTGTAGTGGCCAAAGGTCGTGTAAAATGGTTTAACGAGAAGAAGGGCTATGGGTTCATTTCCAGAGACGACGGAAATGACGTCTTCGTACACTTCTCTGCCATCAAGAGAGATGGGTTCAAGTCTCTGTATGAAGGTGATGAGGTAGAGTTCGAGGTTTCCGAGGGTCCAAAAGGCCCACAGGCAACGAACGTTGTCGTGGTGAGCTAAATAGAATTTCATTAAGCTAAAAATAAAAAAGAGGCCCTGGTTATTTTACCAGGGCCTCTTTTTTATTTTGTTTTGCTGTTTTCCGGCACATGGGAAGCTCAAAGCAACCCCGGAACGGGTGGAGCCCCAGAGGCAAAGTCCGTGAGGCTCCTGCGTGCCGCTGGTTTTCATCTTCTCTTTCACGCGAAAACCTTGCATTGTGGTTTTACGCTCGGATCCAGGCTTTGCGTAAAGAGTTTGACTATCTCTTTCTCGTGTTTCTTCGCGACCTGTTTACCTTCTGACTACCGCATGACCGCGACTTAAGAGAAAATATTCTTTGACTTTGTATATCTCCTAGTATATTAAATGGCTAAAACCCAGTGTTGTCGGAGCGACGTTATGACCCGACGGAGGATTCTAATAATAAATGATAAAAAGGGGTTCACTCTCACTGAGATAATTGTTGTTATTGTGGTTGTTGGTCTATTAGGGGCTTTAGCAATTGCTAAATACGTTTCTTTCGCTTTGAATGCAGAGCACGCAAGCGTCGATTCGGTAATAGGCTCGCTCAGATCAGCTCTTAACCTCTATTCAGCACAGCAGATAGTGAATATGCAGCCAATAACTGCCCATAATCCGTTCGATGACCTGAGCGTTAAACCACCAAACTATGCCGGCGCCTTTGCTGATGTGGATTTATCCAATTGCCCAGCCGGGGATTGGGCCTTTCAATCAGGCGATCCTGGATTGAATGGTAACTGGGCTGTTGTCTGCTACAGGCCAAACGCAACGTTAGCACAGACATTCGGCTGGGGAGGTGTGCAGTGGATCATTTTAGTGGTCGATCCAGTTCAAGATGCAAACGGTGTGACGGTCGGATTATCTTTAGATTATTATCAGCCTGCCCAATGGTAGGATGCGCAGTATAGATGAAAAAAGGCACAGATTGGGGTGTGCCTTTTTTCATCTCAATTTGATTCCTGGCTACATTTTCTTCGGGACAGAGATCTCGATTGTTACAGCGATCATTCCATTCATTTCTTTTCTGTACTCGATAGAGACTAGCATATCTTTCAAACTGACCCGCTACCAAAAGTCAATGTCAATTGACAAACCGCATCAACCCAAATAGAATAAGATTTTTTCTCAATAAACCTGGCGTTGAAGAAGGAGTGGAGCAATGATCAAACCGTGGCCGCGCATCCGATCTCGATCCGTAGGATCCTTCCGTGTCTTCTCTATACGGGCGGATACTACCGTTTCTCCTCGAACGGGCGTTGAACACGATTTCTACGTGATCGAAACGCAGGACTGGGTCAACATCATCCCTCTTACCTCCGATCGTCGCGTGGTGATGGTCAGGCAATACCGCCACGGCTCCGGAGGAGTAACTCTCGAAATCCCAGGAGGGCTGGTCGACCCCGGAGACACTCCCAAAAGTGCGGCGGCTCGCGAGCTATTGGAAGAGACGGGTTATCAGGCGGAGGAGGTGGTGAAGATCGGTGTGTCCAACCCCAACCCGGCAGTTTTCAACAACCGCTGCTACACTTTCGTAGCCCGGAACGTCATGAAAGTCAGAGATCCCATGCCAGACCAAACTGAAGACATCGAGACGGTGCTTATCCCTCTTACGGATATCCCAGAGTTGATCCGCAAAGGAAAGATCGACCACTCAATCGTCATCTCGGCTTTCTACTGGTACTTGCTCCAAGACCAAAATGGATTGATCAAGCCCTGAGCCCTCTCAGTCCCCTTCCTGTTCCGCTATCCGGTCAACCTATGTACAGCTGAGCGGGTTCGGTCCCGTGCAAATCAGCAATCACTCTAAGACCACTATTCAAATATACCGATGATCCCGGATGTGCTAATATATGATCGTCCCATATTTTTTTGAGGAAAGGAAAGCGCAATGAAGGTCATCTTTCATCCGAGATTTTACGAAGTCTATACCTCTGATCCGGCGGCGGCTCCAGGGAGGATGGAGCCCATGGTAAACGCTCTGGAGAAAGAATTTGAATTCATTGAACCGGAGCCAGCTTTGGAGAGGGATTTGGGGAGGGTTCATGGAAAAAGTCATATCCAATCCGTCAAAGGAGAGCCTCAAGTCTATGAAGTGGGAATCCTTGCCGCGGGAGGGGCCATTCTGGCGGCGGAAATGGCTTTCAAAGGCCAGCCCTCATTCGGTTTGATCCGGCCTCCGGGACACCATGCCAGTCCTCATTCCTGCTGGGGATTCTGTTACTTCAATAATATTGCTATTGCCATTAAGAAACTCCTCAGTGAGGAAAAGATCAAAACCGCCCTCATCCTCGATTTCGATCTTCACTTCGGCGACGGCACATCCAATACCTTTGGCGGTTCCACATCGGTGAGCTACTTCCACCCTGAAGGGACACGCCGGCAGGGATTTTTAGAAGAGGTCAAACAATGCCTTGAAACAAAAAGACCCTATGACATCGTTGCTGTTTCTGCAGGATTTGACCGCCATGAAGAGGACTGGGGAGGTCTTCTGAAGACCGAGGACTATTTCACCATCGGAAAATGGGCTAAAGAAGCCTCACTCGAGCGCTGCCAGGGAAGACGATTCGGCGTCCTCGAAGGAGGCTACAACCACACTGTTCTCGGCAGGAATGTGATAAGCTTTCTTCAGGGATTCAGAGATTGAAATCCCTCTTGGCTGATCGTGGCAAAGGAGACCGGACCACTCACCTCTCCCTTCCATTTCAACTGCTCCATTCCGTCTGCCATCTTTTTTAAAATTTCTTTCAGCGGAGCGTTCTCTTTGCACATCTTATTCAACTGAAACTCCAGGCCCATCCTCCTGGGCAGGGAAAAGGCGTGAGAGATCTCGTCCCCGTCAAGCAGGGGGAGTTTCTTTTTTGTCCAAATGTAATAGAGACGGAACGGCATATTCCGGTCTTTGTCCGTCTTGCCGCTCAGGATGAAGGAAACCTGGTGGATCGGGTCGATCGGCAATAATTCGCACTTCTTCCTCATAAATCGTTCGTATTCCGTCGAGAGATAGGCAAGGGCAGTTCCATATATGTCCTGCACATCGCTGAGTTTCTCTCCCGCGAGAAAATTCTTCAGGGCGCTTCCCATATCCCTCCCCTCTGCCGATCCCGAAATCAAGAGGGCGCAATGCGAGGTCAGGGGAAGGAGGCGGTTGATTTGGAATGAAATTTCGTTCCCGTTTTCATCCAGTTGGATCGCCCGATTCTCGCTCGCTAAAACAATCCCGTGGGCATTCTGTGAAACGATAATCTGTGACATCTTCGTCCCTCCTTTACATAAAAAGAATATCTTTCATCTGGAAAAATTTCAATAGAAAAAATTGAAAAAATGCACAAGTCCTGATAAATTAATGTAACCTCCCTTAGCCTTGGAAATACCTGGAAAAGATGAAATGAAAAAACACCTACTCATTATTGCCACTTTGGACACAAAGGGAAAGGAAGCAGCTTATGTAAAGGATTGCGCAGAAAAACTCGGCATCCATCCTATCCTGATGGATATCGGAACTTTGGGAGAACCTCTCACCCATCCGGATATCCCTCGAGTCGAGGTGGTGGAGGCTGCCGGGTACCATTGGGAACATTTAATCAAAGAAAAAAATCGCCCTCTCTTTGTGAAAGCCGTCCAGGAAGGCGGGGTTATCTTGGCGAAAGATCTGTTCGAAAAAGGCAAACTCCACGGGATATTTGGTATGGGAGGTGGGACAGGAACAGCGATCGTAACCCATATTATGCGTCCCCTTCCTTTCGGCTTGCCCAAGGTGGTACTTTCCACAGTGGCCTCCAGGGATATCAGGGAATATATCGGAACGAAAGATATTGTCATGTTCCACTCGGTAGCAGATATTTTGGGGTTCAATGAATTTATGCGGCTAATGCTGGGACAGGCCACTTATGCCGTGTGCGGAATGATAAAAAAAGGAGGCGTAATAAAAAGAGAAAACCCGATGGTTGCTGTGACAGCCTACGGCGTCAATTCAGTTTGTGCAATGCAGGCGGAGCCTCTCCTTCGAGAAAGAGGATATGAAATGATTGCTTTTCACGCCAATGGAATCGGCGGAATGGCCATGGAGGAATTCGTTACCCAAGGCTTAGTCGCGGGCGTCATTGATTTCACTCTTCATGAGATAGCCGACGAAATGTTTGGAGGGTATTGCAAAGGGATTGGCCCCACGCGGTTGGAAACGGCGGGTCAATTCGGGATCCCTCTTGTGGTTGCTCCAGGGGGCCTTGATAATGCCGCATTCAGTCCCTCTTATCCCATGCCAGACCAGCTTAAAGGGAGAAAGATACATTTCCATGATATCCGATTCTGTGTCCGTATGGGACCTGATGAGATGAAAAAATTTGCCCACATCATTGGAGAAAAATTGAACCGATCAAAGGGACCCACCTATGTCCTGATCCCCAAGAAAGGTTGGTCTGAAGCCGACAAAGCTGGCATGGAGCTTTTTGATCCGAAAACGGACCAGGTTTTTGTGGAAGAATTGAAAAAGATCATCAACCGCAACATCCCCATTGAAGAGATAGATGCGCATATCAGCGATCCTGCTTTTGCTTTAAGAGCCGTCGAAGTTTTAGACAAAATGATTCGAGCCTATCGGCCTCAATCCAAGACCCTTTTCGAACTTTGAATCTGATATTGTTGGCTTTGCGAGGGTATTGTAGAGTCAACATAAGTAGGAAATGCACAGCTTTTGAAGTACTTCCTCGTGATTTTTTGATTTCAACCTTCGATGCAACATTTAAGCTTGTTACTATCCTGTCCGTTTATGAAAAAGGAATGTCTTTCACTCCCGTTCCATCCAGAAACTATTTCTTGTGCTGGGGAGCCTTAGAATGACAGAGGAGAAAACAAAAAAGGGGTTGTGCGGGATCTGCCCGGCAGGCTGTGGGATTGATATCGTAATGGATGGAGAACGACTCCATACGATAAAGCCGATGAAAGGTCATCCATTAGGAATCGTCTGCCTTCGAGGGGTTCACTCGGAGGAGATCGTCTATTCACGCGATCGAATGCAATTCCCAATGAAACGCATTGGGGATCGAGGAAAGGGAAAATTGGAGAGGATCTCCTGGGAGGAAGCCTTTGAGATTTCAGCCCGTCTCATCAAGCAAGTCACAGAACAATATGGGCCGGAGGCCATGGCCATCTATTCGGGCAGAGGAGGGTTTGAGCAGTCCTTATGCGATATGTTTACAACGGGGGGCTATGACCGGATCTGTTTAAACCTCTTTTTTCCATTGGGATCTCCAAACACTTTTAGCTGCAGTTCCCTGTGTAACAATTCGCACAGAGTAATGGCACCGGTGGCCACTTTCGGGGCTACCTTTGATCGGCTCTTTCCGGACTTTGAGAAGAGCGATCAGATTGTCGTCTGGGGTGCTAATCCAGCAACTGACTCTCCTCCGATCAACATGAAAAAAATTTTAGAAGCAAAAGAACGAGGAGTCAAGGTGGTAGTGATTGATCCTCTTAAGACTTATACGGCGGAAAAGGCCGATGAATGGATTGGGATAAGACCTGGAACAGACGGTGCCCTGGCTTTGGGAATTGCCCATGTAATGATGGAAGAAGGCTCGTACGACATAGCGTTTGCAGATGATTGGACCCACGGCCTAGGAGATTTCAGAGAATACGTGAAAAACTTTTCTCCAAAGGCAGTAGAAAAGATCACTTGGGTAAAAGCAGAACGGATCGAAAGGCTGGCCAAGGATTTATCCCAGTTGAGAACCTCTCCCCTGATCCATACCGGCCTTGAATATACCAATAGCGGAATTCAGAATATTCGAGCCATTCTCACCCTTTGGGCCCTCTCCGGGAACTTGGATCGAACCGGAGGGTTAGTCTTTCGTATGCCTGGATCATCTCCTATTCGAAGAAATAAAATCGATCCACCCAAAGGAAGGCCAGCGATTGGCTCTGACCGTTATCCTCTCTATTGTGACCTGAACAAAAGCGGACAATTTTTGGAAGTCCCCCGGTCGATTCTTAAAGGAAATCCCTATCCGATTAAAGGATTGATCGTTCTTGGAGGTTCTATCGTCACTGCCTTTCCCAATCCAGAGCTATGGAAGAGTTGCTATGAAGCGCTAGACTGCCTTGTGGTCATCGACCGGTTTTTAACCAATGAGTCCTTCTATGCGGATGTCGTTCTCCCAGCCACATCCATGTTTGAGATCACCTCCTATAAGCTTTATCCTGGACATGTCTCCTTCCGGGAACGGGCGATTCCTCCAATAGGCGAGGCAAGGAATGACTATCTTATTTTGGCAGAATTGGCGAAGGCCTTAGGCTACGGGGATCGCTATCCCCAGTCCGAGGAAGCAATGTTAGAATTTGTATTTGGTGGGGCTCCCTTTCCCCTTGGCCGGTTAAAATCAAAACCCGAAGGGATCTCTCTCTCGTCGCCTCCCATAGTCTATGAAAAGTACAAGAATGGTTTGCTCCGGAGGGACAGAAATCCTGGGTTTGAAACCCCTTCTGGAAAATTTGAGATTTCCTCCGAGTTATTGAAAAGGTATGGCTATGATCCTCTTCCAATCTATCAAGAGCCTTCTGAAGGTCTGATCGGCTCTCCTGAATTAGCAAAGGATTTTCCACTCGTTTTAACAACCGGGACCCGAATCCAATCCGCTTTCAGGAGCCAGCATCTCAATATTCCCGGCCTTCTCAAGCTCCAGGACAAACCTAATATTCTCATCCATCCGGAAGATGCCGAGAGAAGAAAGATTCGCAATGGGGACAGGGTCTGGGTAAAAACCAAGAGAGGAAGAGTTTCTTTTTATGCCAAAGTGACGGGAAGGATCATTAAAGGCGTGATCGAGGCCAATATGGGCGGGGGAGGCCCTCTTCAACCGGATGAATGGAGAGAGGCCAATGTCAATGAGCTGACCGACTTGGAAAATCGGGATCCGATCTCAGGGTTCCCAGTAATTAAGGCTTTACTCTGTGAGGTGGGAAAAAGTTAAGACCTTTGTTGTTAGAACAACATGCCACTAAGGGTTTCAATATGAAACATAAGAACCTTGGTCAGCTTCGTGGGTAAGCTCGAACCGAATTTTCCTTTTACACTGTGATCTCCAAGAAAATTTTCTTCGTATTCTCTTAAAACCTCCAGACACTCTTCTTTATCCTTAAGGATAGCCACCACCTTCCAGCATTGATAAGCCTCCTTTAATTCAATCTCTTCTTTTCCAGCCTGCAATTGTTGATAGAGGTTGGTGATGCAGGGGACGCATCGGCCATCGATATTCCGCTTCGTGACCCTCAGGTTCGGACCGCTCTCGAAACTAACCCAATTGTCCCTGGAATTTCTCCAAACCCGCTTATCAAGAAAGATTTTTTTCATCCCCTGACCACGAACTGGTTTTTTTTCTTGATGTGATTTATAAATTATCATACCATAACTTAAAACAAATCTCCCATGATGGGTTCATCGCCTCTAAGGGCGACAAGGACATTACTCCTCCTACCCCTCTTTAGAAAGGGGGGACCATGGGGATTTTGGAGGGATGAAATTGATGCAAAAAAAAATTGTCATTGTATCAACCTTAGACACGAAGGGGTCGGAGGTAGCTTTTTTAAAAACCCTCATCCAAGAAAGAGGGCATCAGGTTATCCTTCTCGACATCAGTACCGGCGGTGAACCCTCCATTCCTCCTGACATTTCTGCAAACGAGGTGGCTAAGGCCGGTAGAGGGAATATTGAAGAAATGAGGACGATGAAAGATACAGCAAAGGTCTCCTCCATCATGGTTGAAGGGGCCATCAAAAAGGTCAAGACCCTTTTAGAGAAGGGAGAGCTTGATGGAATTTTTTCCTTCGGAGGAGCCAGCAACACTACCACGGCCACAGCCATCATGAAGTCTCTTCCCTTTGGGATTGCTAAAGTGATGCTCTCCAGTACGGTGGCCATGCCTACTTCCACTGCAGGGTACTTCGGTACAAAGGACATCGCCATCATCCAGTCTGTAGTGGATATCGTGGGATTTAATCCATTAGTCAAAGATCTATTGAAGAGAGGGGCGGGGGCGATCTGTGGAATGGTCGAAATGGGAGGAAGTCCTATTTCCCTTTTCGAGCCTGCTCAAAAAAAGGATTTGATCGCTTTAACGGAGTTTAAATTTTCGGAAGAATGCTGCTTTCACATTAGGCATCTCTTAGAAGAAAAAGGGGTTGAAGTGATTCCCTTTCATGCCCAGGGTATTGGTGACAAAGCCATGGAGGAATTGATTGGAGAGGGACTCTTCCAGGGGGTAATGGACATTGTGCCTGCGGGTGTCAGTGAGGAGCTATTAGGAGGGAATCGGGCTGCGGGTCCGAATCGTCTGGAGAATGCAGGCCGACTGGGAATTCCCCAAATTATCACCCCTTGCGGTTTTGACATGCTCAGCTGTGGACCGCTGGAGAGAGGTGATCGCGGAGACCCTCTTTGGGTCTCGAAGAATATCAAAAATAGAAAACTTTTCATCCCGGATGCTTTTAGGGTTCAAGCCCGCACCCATCCTCAGGAATTGAGAGAAATTGCAAGAGAGGTGGCCAGAAAATTAAATCGGGCAAAAGGACCTATCGCCATTCTCATCCCATTAAAGGGATGGTCTTCACTCGATCGGGAAGGGATGCCTCTTTATGATCCAGTGGGGGATCGCGCCTTCCTCGACGAGTTGAAGATTCATATCGATCCGAAGATCCCGATCGTCGAGCTCGATCTCCACTTGAACACTCGAGAGTTCGCCCAGGAGGCCGTCAATCAATTCCTAAATCTCTACGGGGAGAATCAAAGACGAAGAGGTTGACGGATCTTTAGAAGGCTTGAAGAACGGAACTTGGCGGAAAGAGGTCTACCCTAAGCTCTTTTTTAAACTGGTCCTTTGACTCTTCTACAATTTTTAAGAGGGCCTGGGCAGGGGGTGAGAGAGGTTGCTCACTATGGTAAACAATATCTGTAAAGAAAATGACATTCCCTCCTTCAATGGGAATGACTTTTAAGAGCCCCTTCTCCAGTTCCTCCTTAATATCCGGCTCAAACATGAAGGAAATCCCTTTGCCCTGTTTCACATATCCTACAATAAAATCAAGACTCCCTACCTCAATGATCACCGAAGGCTTAATCCCGTATAGGTCAAATCTTCTCAGGATGGCCGCTCTTGAACCGGAACCCTTCTCTCTCAAGATCACCGGTTCTCCGTTCAGTTCTCTAAAAGAGATACTTCCTCTCTGTGAGAACCTGTGTTGAGGGGAAACCACAAGGACAAATTCCACGGATGAGAAAAAGATAGATTTGAGTCTTCGATCGATATTGATCTGGCAGATAAAAGCCATCTCATTCTTCATATCGAGAACGCTTCTGGCCATATCCTCTGAATTTCCCTCATCCAAAATGACTCTGATATCAGGGAACCTCGCCTGGAAAGTGGTGAGCAAAGAAGGCATGATATAGCGGGCATAATTCTTCGTTGTTCCTATTTGAAGAGTCCCTCTCATCAATTTCTTGAAATCCCTCATCTTCTCATCGGCCTCAGACACAAGATCGAAAATCTTTTCTGCATATTGGTAGAGAAGTTCCCCGGCTTCACTCAACTGAATCTTTTCCCCAAAATGCTGGATGAGTTTCAAATTTAACGATTTTGCTAACGATTTGACCTGGATGGTAACGGCTGGTTGGGTGACATTCAGCTCCTCGGCCGCCTTGGTGCAACTTCCCTTCTTAACAACTAAATGGAAGACCTCTAACTGCCTGAGGTTCAAGAATATCCTCCTAAATTGATGCGGCGACCGCGATCTTCAGATAGGATTTCTGATAAATTCTAAATGGATGGAAGCATCGGCCTAAAACCCCTTGAAATGAAAATGATTTCCAAGTCTATAAATTTTCTTATGGCATTATAAGAATATTTGTGTTGACTTGTCAACCCTTAAAAATATAATAACTTATTATGCATTTTATACTCCGCTCAGTTAGTTCAGTTAGTATTGATCTGCCAAAAATAACTAAATACAAAGGTACTAATTCATGATCCCCCCCATCCCTCCCCCTCACGGGGAAGGATGTAAATTTACTGATTGCGTTTGTATTAGATAAAGGTCATTCCACCCTGTCCAAAGGACAGAGTATATCCCCTTGTGCCTCATTTTGTGGAAAAAGGGGACCTAATGACGTAAGATGGGTTCTGAGGTACCGTAATCATGGAAGCCAAAGTTCTCTGCAAAGAAGCTGTCGATATGATCAAGAATGCTGGCGGCGAGGCGTTTCGGCTCTGTTTCCAATGCGGCCTTTGCACTGCCAGTTGTCCGTGGAATAATGTAAGGACTTTCATGCCCCATAAGATCATTACCCAGTCGAAGTTTGGGCTGGTAGACCGTGGAGTGGAGGACTGGTGGCTCTGTACCACGTGCAATATGTGCTTTAGCCGCTGCCCCCGTGGTGTCAGCACAATAGATATTATGGTGGCCCTGCGCCGAATATTGGTAGAAGAAGGACGCGTGCCAATAACCTTGAGAGATGCATTAGAAGCCGTGTTTAAACAGGGCAACCCTTGGGGTAGGGCTCGAAACAAGAGGTCAGAATGGGCAGCAGGCCTCGGAATAAGGGATGTTACTCAGGGAGACAAGGCAGACATGCTCCTTTATGTAGGCTGTGCCCCTTCCTATGACCCTCGGGTGCAAAAGGTGTCAAAGGCCTTGGTAAATATCTTTTCCAAAGCAGGGATTGACGTTGGGATTCTTGGGAATGAAGAGACCTGTTGCGGGAATGAAGTCCGCAGGATGGGTGAAAAGGGACTTTTTGAAATGTTGGTCGAGCATAACTTAGAACTCTTCCATAAGTATAGTATAAACCATATAGTAACCATTTCCCCTCATTGCTACAATGCTCTCAAGAACGAATATCAGGATAACAAGATCGAGGTGAAGCATTACACCCAATTTTTAGCAGAACTCGTTGACACAGGAAAACTCGCCTTCTCTAACCATTTTGAAAAGGTCGTTACCTATCACGACCCTTGCTATTTAGGGCGACATAATGGCGTATACGATGAACCAAGGAGAATCCTGAAACGTATTCCCGGACTAAAATTAGTGGAGATGCTTGACTATAGGGAAAACAGCCTCTGTTGTGGTGGCGGAGGGGGAAGGATGTGGGTGGAAACCGCGAAAGAGGAAAGATTCTCTGACCTCCGAGTAAATCAAGCGGTAGAGGTAGGGGCGAAGGTGCTGGTTACCTCTTGCCCTTTCTGTATGCTCAACCTTGAAGATAGCCTCCTGACTATGGATAAGGGTGATGAGCTTGAAATCAAAGATATCTCCGAAATCGTTCAAGAGGTAACTGAGAAATAATGGAATCCTGGAATATTGGAATGATGGATTTCCTTGAAGGTGCAGCAGGAGCAGGAAATGCCCAACACTGATCATGACAGTGAAACCTTAGTTCAAACTGAAGGCAAGGTGGGGGCAGTGATGGTGCTTGGAGCCGGAGTCAGTGGAATACAGGCCGCACTCGATGTAGCCTATTCCGGTTTCAGGGTCTATCTGGTAGATAAGGGACCGGCTATTGGTGGCAAGATGTCCCAACTGGATAAGACCTTTCCCACCAATGATTGCTCCATGTGTATCTTGTCTCCCAAATTTATTGAGTGCTCTACGAATCCTAACATATCGATCATCACGAGTGCCAAGATTGATGGAATCGAGGGCGAGGCGGGGGATTTCACAGTTACCCTGCTCCAGAGACCTCGGTACGTTGATGAGGAGAAATGTACCGGCTGTGGAACATGTGCTGAGTATTGTCCCGTAAATATCCTTGATACCTATAACGAGGCTCTCGCCAAACTCAAATGTATACATATCCCGTTTCCACAGGCAGTGCCCGCTATCTCGGTTATAGACCCGACTCAGTGCCTTTTTGCTCTTAGAAAAATCTGCCAGATTTGCGTGCCAACCTGTAAGAATAAGGCTATCGACTTTCACCAACGTGAAAGAAAACTAGACATCCATGTGGGCAGCATCATTGTGGCCCCTGGCTACGAACCATTTGATCCCCAGCGTCAGAGCCAATATGGGTACCGGCGGCTACGCAATGTAGTGACAAGCCTTGAATTTGAGCGCATCTTAAGCGCCTCAGGACCGTATCAAGGAGAATTGGTGCGGCCTTCGGACGGAAAGCCGCCACAGAAAATAGCCTGGATTCAATGTGTTGGATCTCGGGACACCACCGTGGATAATACCTACTGTTCGGCAGTATGCTGTATGTATGCCACAAAACAAGTTATTCTTTCCAAAGAACATGATCCTAACCTTGAGGCCGTCATACTTCACAATGATATCCGCGCCTACGGCAAGGGATTTGAACGATATTATGAGAGGGCCAAGAAGATGCCTGGTGTCCGCTACATCTGGAGTAAGGCATCTATCGTGAAAGAGCGACCTGATAGCAGGAACGTCGTACTCAGATACCGCATTAACGGGACAGAGGTTAAGGAGGAAGAATTTGATCTGGTTGTTCTTTCCGTTGGATTGAACTCAAACGAAGGGAACCGGGAGTTGGCCGAGAAATTGTCCATAAAGACCAATGATCACGGCTTTTGCGAAAGTCCCAAGTTTTCCCCAATCGAGACGTCTAGGAGAGGTATCTTTTCCTGCGGCGTTTTTCATGCACCCATGGATATCCCGGATTCCGTGACCATGGCGAGCGGTGCCGCGTCCCTGGCCTCACAGCTTCTATGTGAACAGCGGGGAACCCTGGTGGAAGAAAAAGTCTATCCCGAAGAGCGCGATGTCAGGGGGGAACCCCCGCGGGTCGGTGTCTTTGTCTGCGATTGCGGCACCAACGTCGCCAGGGTAGTGGGCGTGCCAAAGGTGGTTGAGCATGCTAGGGGGCTCAACGGGGTGGTTCATGCGGTGGAGGAGACTTTTGCCTGTTCCGTGGATGCCATTGCCCACATGGTGGAAACGATCAAGGAAAAGAGCCTCAACCGGGTGGTGGTGGCTGCCTGCACACCGAGGACCCATGAACCGGTGTTCCAGGATGTCCTTCGGAAGGCCGCCCTCAATCCCTATCTGCTTGAATTCGCCAATATCCGAGAACACTGCTCTCTTGTGCACATGGGGGAAAAGAAAGAGGCGACTGAGAAGGCCAAGGACCTGGTTCGGATGTCAGTGACTAAGGCCCTGCTGCTCGAACCCCTCTACCGGGTTTCCTATAACGTGACCCGGGCAGCCCTGATTATCGGGGGCGGCATCGCCGGGATGGTGAGCAGCCTAGTCCTGGCCCGACAGGGAATCAAGGTTTACCTGATCGAGAAGGCAAAGGAGCTGGGCGGTCTGGCCAGGAAGATTTCTAAGACATTAGAAGGGGAAGATATTCAGGATTTTTTGAATGATCTCATCCGCGAGGTCAATGAAAATCCCCTTATCCAGGTCCATACAGAGACTGAGGTGGTGAATTTTTCCGGCTATGTGGGAAATTTTTCGTCCAAAGTCAAGATTGGCAAGGAAGGGATTATCAAAGATATTGAACATGGCGTGACCATCGTAGCCACGGGCGCCGAGGAATCAAAGCCTAAAGAATATCTCTATGGTGAGGATGCCCGGGTCATGACCCTGCTCGATCTCGATGAGGTGATCGAAAAGGATGTCGACCGATTTAAAGATTGCAATACCATGGTATTCATCCAATGTGTGGGCTCAAGGAACGAGGAGCACCCTTATTGCAGCAGGGTATGTTGCTCCCACTCCATTAAGAACGCTCTAAAGCTTAAGGAGATCAAACCGGAGGTAGATATCTATATCCTTTACCGGGATATGAGGACTTATGGGTTTAGAGAGGATTACTATAAAAAGGCGGCGGATCAGGGGGTTATCTTCATCCGGTACGATGTTGATGATAAACCGGACATTCAGACTGTTGAAGAGAGCGGGAAATCCCTTCTGAGAGTTACCGTGACCGAGCCGATATTGGGACAGCGACTAATGATTGATGCTGATATGATCTGCTTGGCCGCCGCCACCGTACCTCCGGCAAAGAACCGCTCCTTGTCTCAAATGCTCAAGGTCCCTTTGAATGAGGATGACTTCTTTCTGGAGGCCCACATGAAGCTGCGACCGGTGGATTTTGCCACGGATGGTATCTTCATGTGCGGCACGGCCCACAGCCCGAAGTTCATTGATGAGAGCGTCGCTCAGGCCCAGGCCGCTGCATCCAAGGCGTTCACCTTACTGATACGCACGGCTATTGAAGGAGAGGCCAGCGTGGCAGAAGTGAATGAATTGTTCTGCAGCGGTTGTCGGGTTTGCGAACTTACTTGTCCTTACGGGGCAATAAGCCTTGAGGCAGATCGAGGTGTGGCTGTGGTGAACAAGGCTCTGTGTAAAGGATGTGGGACTTGCGTGGGGGCATGCCCGAGCGGAGCTATTCTGGGGAAATACTTCAGTACGGAGCAGATTCTGGCTGAAATAACAGCAGCCCTCGCTGCCTAGGAGGCAAGACGGCATTGAATAGATAAAAAGGGGTGGCCAGGTGACCAGATTTGAGCCAAAGATCGTTGTTTTCCTATGTAATTGGTGCTCCTATGCAGGTGCCGATTTAGCCGGTACGTCACGGATACAGTATGCTCCCAATGCGAGAGCCATCCGCCTCATGTGCAGTGGGAGGGTAGAGCCGTATTTCATTCTTGAGGCCTTGCATAAGGGCGCTGACGGAGTTCTTGTCCTGGGCTGCCATCCAGGAGAGTGCCACTATCTTGAAGGGAACTACAGGACAGTGGGACGAATGGCGTTGCTAAAAAAGGTGCTGTCTCAATTCGGTATAGAGAAGGAGCGGGTCCGACTTGACTGGGTGTCGGCTTCCGAGGGTGCTCGCTTTGCTACCATAGTGAATGAGATGACCGAGACGATCAGGACCTTGGGCCCGTTTGAAGAAAAAGATGCTTAAGAGTTGAGCTATGGATAAACTGAAACTGGCTTTATACTGGGCGAGCAGTTGTGGTGGCTGTGATATTGCCACCCTGGCAATTGGCGAGAAGATTCTTGAAGTGGCGGAGACTGCGGAGATCGTTTTCTGGCCTGTCGCAATGGACTTCAAGTACAAGGATGTAGAGAGGATGCCTGACAAGAGGATTGATGCGTGCCTGTTCAACGGTGCAATTCGGACGTCTGAGGACGAGCACATGGCAAAGATGCTTCGGACAAAATCTAAAATCATGGTTGCGTACGGGTCCTGTGCTTATGAGGGCTGCATTCCCGGATTGGCCAACTTCTTTAGCCTGAAATCCATTCTTGAACGCGTTTACGAGGAAACGCCTTCAACAGATAATCCGGGAAAAGTATATCCGCAGACCAGGGTTCAAATGCCGGAAGGGGATCTTGAAATTCCCGAATTAAAGAACATGGTCAAGACGCTCGCCCAAACCGTAGATGTGGATTACTTTGTGCCGGGCTGTCCCCCCGAAGAAAAGACCACGTGGCTTGCGCTGGAGGCGTTGCTCAATGGAAAGCTGCCGGAGAGAAGGAGTGTAATCAGCCATTCTTCCAAGGCGCTTTGCGAAGAGTGTTCTCTTGTAAGAGAAGGGAGGAAGGTCAAGAAGTTTTATAGACCATACGAAGTTATTCCAGATCCGGAAAAGTGCCTCCTTGAGCAGGGACTGCTCTGTTACGGGGTGGCCACGCGAGGGGGGTGTGGGGCCATGTGTCCTCAGGCAGGGATGCCCTGCACAGGGTGTTATGGAGCTGTTGAGGGAGTTATTGACCAGGGAGTTCACTTCTTGACCGCACTGGGCTCTATCATTGATTCCACCGATCCTGTGGAAATAAAACAGATCGTTGACGGAATTGTTGATCCTGCAGGAACCTTCTATCGTTACAGCTTACCTGTTTCATTATTCAGGAGGGCTAAGTCAGTATGAAAAAGATCATGATCGATCCCATTACCCGTCTTGAAGGGCATGGGAAAATCGCCATATTCCTCAACGATATGGGGGACGTGGCAAATGCCTATCTGCAGATTCCGGAACTTCGCGGCTTTGAGAAGTTTTGTGAAGGCCGTCCGGCTGAGGATATGCCTCAAATTTTGCAGCGCATTTGCGGGGTGTGTCCGGAGGCTCACCACCTGGCCTCTACAAAGGCTCTAGATGATCTTTTTCAGGTTGAGCCCACTGTCACGGCCAAAAAGGTCCGTGAACTTCTCTACAGTGCATTTTTTGTTACAGACCACACCACCCACTTTTACATCCTTGCCGGTCCGGACTTTATTATGGGACCGGAGAGCCCTGTAGCAGAGAGAAATATCTTTGGGGTCATCAGGAAAGTGGGCGTAGAGCTGGGTAAAAGGGTGATCCAAACCCGGCAGCAAAACTACTGGGTCATTGAGACCATCGGCGGTCGCGGGATCCATCCTGTTTTCGGTCTGCCGGGAGGCATCAGCAAGGGCATCAGCGAAGAGAACAGAGCCAAGATAGAAGAAATCGCGAAAAATTCGGTGGATTTTGCCAGATTATCCCTCAAGATCTTTGATGATATGGTGATCAAGAACAAAGAGTACCTGGATATGATGCTGAGTGACACCTTTACCCACAGGACCTATTACATGGGCCTGGTGGATGACCAGAACAAACTCAACTTTTACGACGGTAGAATCAGGGTTGTGGATCCCCAAGGAAAAGAATTCGCAAAGTATGCCCCAAGGGAATATCTGGAGCACCTGGCTGAACGTGTGGAACCGTGGAGCTATCTTAAATTTCCCTATCTGAAAAAGGTGGGCTGGAGAGGTTTCACGGACGGAAAAAGCAGTGGCGTATATCAGGCGACACCCCTGTCACGGTTGAATGTGGCTGACGGCATGGCTACTCCTCTCGCTCAGGAAGAATATGAGAAGATGTATGAGACCCTGGGCGGAAAACCGGTTCACCACACTCTGGCAACCCACTGGGCAAGAGTGATCGAAATGCTTTACGCCGCTGAAAGGATGCTCGAACTTAGCAGGGACCCGGGCATAACAAATCTTGATATTCGAAATATCCCTGCTTCAACTCCCAAAGAGGGAGTCGGCGTCGTGGAAGCACCCAGGGGGACCCTGACCCATCATTATGTGACGGATGAAAAGGGGCTTATCAGGAAATGCAACCTCATCGTAGGGACGACGAACAACCACGCGGCCATCTGCTTGGCCATCAAAAAGGCAGCTCAAGACCTCATCAAACAGGGTAGGGAGATAACCGAAGGGCTGCTGAACCGGATAGAACTATCATGGCGTGCCTATGACCCCTGCATGGGCTGTGCGACACACGCTCTTCCAGGGCAACTGCCTCTGGAAGTGAAAATCTACGATTCGGATGGGCATGTGGTGAGGACCTTGAATCAGTTCGATTCTTAGAGGATTCTTTTGAAAACGCTGATCCTGGGGATAGGAAACCCTGTCCTATGTGACGATGGAGTGGGCATTCGAGTAGCGCGAGAGGTGAGCAAGAGGGTCCGTGACCCCCAAATCACCGTAGCCGAAGCCTACCATGGCGGTCTCTTCATCTTGGATGCTGTCTTGGGATACGACAGGGTCCTGCTCATAGATTCAATCCAAACCAAGGAGGGAACTCCTGGCGAGGTTTACCGACTGCGTCCCGGTGACCTGTCCTTTGCCAGGCACCTTTCTTCCCCACACCAGATGAATTTTATAACGGCCCTCGAATTGGGAAAGGCTCTTGATTTACCCATGCCTGAGAGGATTGATATCATCGCAGTGGAGGCGGGAGAGGTGACCAGTTTCCGCGAGAGATGCACTCGTGAGGTGGAACAGGCCATACCTGTTGCAGTTGAAATGGTATTGAGCGAGTTCCAGGCTTCAGGAAAAGATGAAGGTTGAGGTCCTCCCCGCAATGGCGGATCTTCGATTGAGCCAAGGCCATTGCTTATCAACATAATTTAAAGGTCTAAAAGAGGAATCATATGTTCGGTTGGAACGGAAGGATATTGAGAATCGATTTGACCCGGGGGACCAACTGGGTGGAAGAGATGCCGACGTACCTGATGCAGGAGTACATCGGTGGTCGGGGCATGTGTATTAGGATCCTCTTTGATGAGATAGATCCTCGCATCGACCCTCTCAGCTCTGAGAATAAACTCATCTTTGCCACGGGTCCGTTGACCGGAACTGGGGCTCCGGCAGCGAGTAGATTTATCGTTTCAGCCAAATCACCACTGAGCAACTGTATCGCCAATCCATGCTGTGGCGGCTACTTTGGAGCCAACTTGAAGTATGCTGGATATGATCTTCTTATCGTAGAGGGGAAATCACCCGGGCCGGCATATATAAGTATTCACAATGATCGGGTGGAAATAAGACCAGCGGAGCATCTATGGGGGAAATTGGCCACTGAGACCGAACATGCGCTCCGGGTCGATATGAGACTAAGAGACGACCTGGATGATTGGGCCCTGAATACTATCGGCATCGCCGATATCGGACCTGCTGGCGAAAACCTGGTGAGATTTGCCTGTATTATGTCGGATGGTGGACGGGCGGCAGGACGCTCGGGCCTTGGAGCGGTCATGGGATCGAAAAACATCAAGGCCGTGACAGCGCTCGGAACGGGACAGGTCAACATCGCCGATGCGGAAGGTTTCCGGAAGGCGGTTATGGGTTTCTACCAGGAGGGTCGGAATAACGGAGAATTGATAAAGCGGCGTATGTATGGGACCTGGTCTCTCCCGGGCCGGGCTAACAAGAGCAAGAGTCAGGCGAGCCTGAATTTTAAGGAGGGGTACTCTGAGGCATTTGTCAAGTATGAAGATCCAGAGGTTATTCGAAAGCTGATTCGGGTGCGGGACGAGGGGTGTTTTTCCTGTCCATTCGGCTGCAGCAAGCGGAGCCGGATTAAAGATCCGGAATACCCCAAGACAGCTAAGGGCCCTGAGCACGAGAGCATGGCCCTACTGGGATCAAACTGCGGTTTAGGTGACATGGAGGACATATGCCGGGCCAATTATCTCTGCAACGAGCTTGGCATGGATACGATTACTACAGGCACGATGATCTCTTGTGCTATGGAACTTTATGAGGAAGGTTACCTCCCGGAGAAGGACCTTGGCTATCCACTGGAATTCGGTAACAGAAACATGTTCAAGCTGCTCAAACAGATTGCACACAGGGAAGGCATCGGGGATCTTATGGCCGAGGGCGGCATAGCCTTTGCGGCGAAATACGGCCATCCGGAATTGTTCATGGGCATAAAGGGTATGGGCATACCAGCCTGGCATCCCCAGGCGTTTGATGCATTGGGATTGCAGTATGCCACCAACAATGTGGGGGCAAACCACACGAAGTCGACCTTGCCCTTTTATGAAGGCCGAAAAGATCCTGCCCACTTCGTGGAATTCACAAAAAAGGATCAGGATTATCTTGCAATCGCCGATTCAGGCGTGCTGTGCTGGATTATCTATCATGGTCCCCTATGGGGAGAAAAACTGTCCGAGTGGCTTACCTATATCACCGGCACTACCTACACACAGGAGACCCTTGACCGGCTGGGAGAGAGAATCTGGAACCTTGAGCGCCTGTTTAACTTGAAGGCTGGCATTACCTGCAAGGATGACACCTTGCCGCCGAGAATTACCAAGGAGCCTCGTGTCAAGAACCGAGTCGTCGATATCGACCGATTACTGCAGGAATACTACGAATGGAGGGGCTGGGATAAGAAAGGCGTGCCGAACCAGGAAAAATTGCAGGAGTTGGGGTTGGAAAAGGAAGGGGCTGGGGTGATATGAGAATCAAGATAGATTACAAAAAATGTATCGGTTGCAAACAGTGTGAAATTGTGTGTTCTTTGGCGCACACGGGGACTGTGAACCCCTGGCGATCAAGAATTCGTATTTTTATTAGGGAGGAATTTTGTCTCCCGGTCATTGCAGGCCCTTACACAGAGGCCGCCTGCAATTCAAAGGGTATGGTAATGGTAGATGGGTTGGAGGTGGACGGTTGCGTGGTGTGCAGGGCCTCACGCCCGACAAAATCGGTGTATAAAGAACCTGATACAGGTATTCCCCTAAAGTGTGACTTTTGCGGTGAACCCCCTGATCCCCAATGTGTCCAGTGGTGCGCTCCTGAAGCGCTGACGCTCATTGAGGAATGAAAACGGTACGGGAAATGAAAGCAGACCAATACCTGAGCCCCACATTCTTTATCGATTGTGACACTGTTTCTGTCAGGGAAAAATCCCAGGAACTTACTGGAAGCAAAATAAGGGAGCGAGAAAAAGCGACAAACATCTTTTTCTTTGTCAGAGATAAGATCAAATACAGCCTCTATGTTCCTAGGTCTTCTCCTGAAGACTTTCGGGCGAGCCAAATCCTCTCCAGGGGAGAGGGGTACTGCGTGCAGAAGGCAGTGCTGCTCGTTGCTTTGGCTCGTGCAGCAGGTATTCCGGCGCGGCTCAGATTCTCAAAAATAAGGAATCATCTCACTTCTCAGGAGCTTTTAGAGAAAAGGGGGACAAACGTTTTTGCATACCACGGGCTTGCTGAGTTGTACATTGAGAGCTCTTGGATCAAGGCAACACCTACCTATGATCTTAATTATTGCAAAAAGACCGGCACGATTCCTGTTCATTTTGATGGCACGAAAGATGCTCTGCTACCTCCACGTGCGATGGATGGAAGACCTCACATTGAATATCTCAAAGACCGAGGATTTTTTAAGGACCTTCCATTTGATGAATTACAAAGGGCCTCTATCTCGTCGAAATACATCGCGTCATAGAGATATAGAACGACGGGAAACAAGCGCTCTGAGCATAATTTCCTCTCACCCCTCAACAACTTTTTATCGACGTTGATGCGCTAAGCACTTAAAGATCAGAAGGAGGATTGGTATTGGCTGGAGTAAAAGGAGTTATCATCTTGGCAACAATGGACACCAAAGGGCCAGAAGCTCTATATCTAAGTGATAAGATCAAGGCCCTCGGGGAAGAACCGATCCTCATGGATATGTCCATGAGAGATGAGAAACGGGAAGTTCGGGCGGAGATCTCGGCAGAGGAGGTGGCCAAAGCTGGGGGGAGCGGACTGGAGCAATTAAGTGATTCTGATGACCTGGACGTTAATATGGAGGTGATGGTCGCAGGTGCCGTCCAAATCATCCATCGATTGATGCGGGAAGGGAGGGTCAACGGCGTAATCGGGATTGGCGGCTATAGGGGCTCTTTTATGGCCACGGCCATCATGCACTCTCTACCCTTCGGACTCCCAAAAGTCATGGTATCGTCTGCAGCTGCTTTACCGGGGCTGTCTACACGGTTTTTCAAAACAAGCGACATCATGATATTCCATTCTGTTATTGAAATGGCAGGGCTGACGAATCTACTCAAGAATGTTCTTGACCGAGCCGCCTATGCCCTATCAGGTATGCTTCAGGGACAGGTGGCTACTCCGATAATGGATAAAAACAAAGGGATTGCCATGACTATGCTTGGCCCTTGTGAAATCTGTGCCAGAACGGTCAGGACGGCTTTGGAAAATCAGGGTTATCAGGTCATAGGATTTCATGCCACGGGGATCGGAGATCGCGCAATGGAGGAGATGATTGCTGAGGGGCTTTTGGGCGGCGTTATTGACCTTGCCCCAGGAGGTGTGGGAGAGCATCTTTACGGGTTCATGCGGGATGCAGGTCCAAATCGTTTAGAATCAGCTGGAAAGGTTGGAATACCTCAAATCATATCGACTTGTGGGGTTAACCACATTACACCTTCTAAGTCAAAGTATACGGCAGAGCATAAAGGGCGACGAAGATACGACCTTGATAAGTCCCGAACCTGGCTCCGCATGACCCCGAATGAATTAAAGGAAGTCTCTGAGATATTTGCTGAGAAGTTAAACAAATCATTAGGACTGGTAAAAGTAGTTATTCCTCTTAAAGGATGGTCATCTATAGATTCACCGGGCCGTCCCACTTATGACCCTGAAGAGGATGCCATCTTTATCAAGGAGCTCAGCAGAAGGTTGAAGAAGGAGATTGAGGTTATCCAAGCGGATGCCAATATGGAGGATCCTGAATTCGCAAAGGCTGTGATAAGTGCTGCATTGGATGTACTCAAATAGCCACGATTACGTTAACCTATTAGAACTCCTTGGAATAAGAATGGTTTCTACGTCCATAAATTTTTTTAATGGCATTATAAGAATTATTAAATTGACTTGTAGATATGGAAGAATATACTGATACCGTATCGTGTCCGTGGACGGAAAAAAATCTGACTCATTTTCGTACCGGCGGGTTTAAGGCAGGGCGCATCATGCGTCTGTTTCCATCTATTATATATATATGATTTTCGAGTAATTTAACTTGCTAAAAATCTTTGGAAAGGAGAGAAAACTATGCCCCAATATGATGGCATTATCATTGGCGGCGGACCAAATGGGCTGACGTTAGCCTGTTATCTGGCCAAGGCAGGTCTCAAAGTCATCATTCTGGAGAAGAGATATGAAATGGGGGGAGGGCTCTGTTCAGAGATGATCACCATCCCGGGCTTCATCCACAATACCCATGCGATCTACCATCCCATGGTGGATTATGCACCGGTTTTCCCTGATCTCGAATTGGATAAGTCCTACGATCTGAAATATATCCATCCTGAGCTCGTCATGGCCATGCCCTTCCAGGATGGAAGGAGCCTCTGCATCTATTCTGACGTGGAGAAGACATGTGCCTCCTTTGCCCAATTCTCAAAGAAGGACGCCGATGCTTATCGAGAGACCTATGAGCGATTCAAACGCTACACCGATGCCTTCCTGGCCCCGGCTACCTACGTGATGGCCAAACCGGCCTTTGAACAGGTGGTGAAACTTCAGTCAAGCCCCCTCGGTCAGGAGATCAGTGCCCTTTCCGAGAAGAAACCAATCGATATCATCCACGGTATTTTTGAAAACAATCAGGTCAGGACGTTTATGCTCTACGTGACCTGCCTGTGGGGCCTAGATTATGACCTTGAAGGGCTTGGCTATCTCGTCCCGCTCATGATCAACCGCGCTTCTAACTACCGTCTCTGTGTGGGAGGCTCCCACCATATGGCGAATCTGATGTCAAAATTTCTCTACCGCCATGGGGGCATGATATTAGGAAGTCAGATCATCAAGAGAATCATTGTGGAGAATGGGGTTGCCAAAGGCGTTGAATTGGACGATGGGACGGTCTACGAGGCGACTAAATTTGTTGCCTCGAGCATCGATCACCACCAGACCTTCCTCAAATATATCGGCGAGAAGAACCTGCCAAAAGATCTGGTCACACGGACCAATGACTGGAAATGGGAGAAGTCATCCCTCTTCGATGTCCATCTGGCTCTCTTCAATGCTCCCCAGTTCACCGCTGCCTCCAAAAACCCCGACCTCGCCAAGGCTTTCATCTATGTCCTCGGGTTTGAGACGGAAGAGAATCTGATCGAACATTTCAAGGCGTTAAAGAGCGGAGAGCTCAAAGGCTCCGGGCTCAACTGCTCTTTTCCAACACTGTTTGACCCTTCAGCGGCACCTCCGGGAAGGCATGTCGGTCTGCTTTCGGAACACGCCCCGTATCGGCTGAAGGAGGGAGGACCCGAGAGGTGGTATAAGATCCGTCATGAACATGCCAGACAGAATATCGAGACCCTCAGGAAATATGCTCCCAACATGACGGATGATAACATCCTCTGGACCTACATCGCCTCTCCTCTTGATATCGAGAATAAGTTTTCCGACATGGTAGAAGGATCGATCAAGCAAGGAGGTTATTTCCCTCTGCAAATGGGATTTCTGAGACCCAATGAGCTCTGCTCGCAGTATGCCACGCCGATCAAAAATCTTTATCTCTGCGGGGCCTGCTGCTTTCCCGGGGGACTGGTAACCTACGGCCCGGGGTATAATGCGGCCAACCGGATCGCAGAAGATCTCGGAGCAAAAAAATGGTGGAAAGAACCTGAGATTGTGACCAAAGCAAAGGCAAACGGCCTTTTATAGGAGGTTTACTATGAAAGTCAATTCTACGGGTTTGGGCCAAACGACGATGGTTGCGGCCTTTACTCAAGTCTACAAAGATCCAGATGGAGGGGAAAGTCTGAAAATGAAAATTGAGTCTTCAGAGCCCATCCACTGGGTGATCACGGCTACGCTGGGTGGAGCGGACCTGAGGAACTTCATAAAGCTCCTCTTAAAACCTTCTATCATCTATTACGCCATTTTGCTGATGATGAAGAACAAATAGAAAAGGAGGAAATCCTATGCCAGATGCAAGTTACGATGCGATCCTTATCGGTGGAGGACACCATGGAACGATTATCGCCTGCTATTTGCAACAGGCAGGTTTAAAGACGGTAATCTTTGAACGTCAACATGAATTGGGGGGAGGCGCCTGCGGCGAAGAACTTCCCTTGCCCGGATTTATCCAGAATACATGTGCTCACTTTACCCGATTCTGGGCCCATCCAGCCTATACCGACTTCAATCTGAGGGAATACGGCCTAAAATATATCTTTCCAGATCAGAATGAGGGGATGGTCTATCCGGATGGGACCTGTTTTGTCGGCTATTCGGCCTTTCGTGTCGACCCCGCAACGGGTAAAGAAGCATACTCCGAAGAAAATGTGAAGAAAACCTACAACGAGATCGCCCGTTTCTCAAAAACGGACGCCGAGACTTATCTCGATCTCCTGAAAAAATATCAGAAAAAATGGAGGGCTGCTTTTCGGGAGTACCGTTATAGCCCTCCTACGCCCTGGGGAGTCAAGAATGCCCTTGAAAAGCTCTGCGACGATCCTGTGGATGGGATTGATCCGGTTTATCAATTCATGACAGGGTCCCAGATCGCTATGGACCTTTTCGAAAGCCCTGAACTTCAATGTCTCTTCATGAGGGCCATTGAAACCTCCACTGGCTGTTTCCCCGGGGATGTGATTGGTCTCTATGTCTTTGTCCATGTGATCGGTCTCACCCTTTCCTTCGAGTCCGCTTCGATTGTCTATGGGGGAACCCACACCATTACCCATGCCCTCCAGAGAGCTTTCAGTGCCATGGGAGGGGAATTCTGTGTGGAAACCGAGGTGGACAAAGTTCTTGTTGAGAATGGAAGAGTCAAGGGGGTCAAACTTTCAAACGGATTAGAAGTCACGGCAAAGCAGTTGGTGGTCAGTGATTTAGGAGTCCCCCAGACGATCTTCAGGCTTTTGGGAGAAAATTATGTAACACCAAAAGTGGCCAGGCGGATAAGAAACATTCGTTATGACCGCGCCCAAATTTACTGGGGAAATATGGCGATGCATGAACTCCCGAAATACAAAGCGGTCTCTTTCAATCCAGATATAGGCCTTCAGCCCCGACTCTATATGGGTGAGAAGGACCCAGAATACATCTCTTGGAAATACCAGGCAGACATCTTTACCAAAGGATTTCCTGAAAAGTGGTATATCCTGGCTGCACCCGATTCGATCTGGGATAGGACTCGGGCTCCCGGAGGAAAACATACCATCTTGCTCGAAGAATTTGCTCCGCCCTTGCATCTCTTCTCCGAGAAACAGTGGCTTAAAATGAAAAAAGAGGTCGAGGATTTGTTGCTGAAGCAATGGCAGATCTATGCTCCCAACATGACCCGGGACAATGTGATCGAAGCTTTTATCACTACTCCCTATGATACCAACATGCGCCATCCCGACATGCTGGAAGGCGGTTGGGCTGAGGGGGCCATGATCGCCTCTCAGAACGACCGATTCAGACCCATCCCGGACCTCTCAAGCTATCGTATTCCCTTCCTCAAGAATATGTACATCTGTTCTTCCAACATGCACTCTGGAGGAGGTATTGCTCGAGGCTCCAGTTACAATTGCTTTAAGGTCATTGTAGATGATTTCAAGCTGGAGAAGATCTGGGAGAAGAAAGGAAGACCCTGGTAGAGAATAACCAAATTATCACCAAGTCTCAATGACCCAAACTAAACCTAACTTTCCTTCAGGTCATTCGGAAATTGGGTGTTGGAGCTTATTTGGAATTTGGGATTTGATTATTGGAATTTCTGACTGAGTTAGCTTGTGGGGCAAGGCTTCAGGCTCGCAACAAGCTTATCGAGAAGGGGACGAATCATGAGACTCAAAGACAAGGTGGCGATCGTTACAGGGGCTGGCAGGGGCTTAGGCCAGATGTTTTCCATCGCGCTGGCAAAGGAAGGGGCCAAGATAGTGGCTACCGATGTGATCAACCTGGAGAATACCGTGAAGGAGATTGAAGCTCTTGGGAGTATGGCCAAAGGTCTCCAGGCTGATGTGACCAATGAAGCTGAGACGGTCAAACTTGCAGAGGATACCGTCAAGGCTTTTGGTCGAATCGATATCCTGGTCAACTGTGCAGCCATCTACTATGGACTGCGTCGAAAACCATTCTACGAAATAGATCCCAAAGAATGGGATAAAGTCATGACAGTGAATGTTAAGGGAACATGGCTCTGCGTCAGAGCCGTATTCCCCTATATGAAACAGCAAGGAAAGGGAAAGATCGTCAACCTCTCTTCTGAAACGTTCTTCACAGGATCCCACGGCTTTGTCCACTACGTTACCTCAAAGGGAGGGGTGATTGGATTGACCCGTGCCCTTGCCGTTGAGTTGGGGCCTTATCATATCAATATCAATGCACTCGCTCCAGGGTTTACAGATACAGAGGCCAGCCGGACCATTGCGGATGTTACTAAATATGATGTCAGTCGAACCCCTCTCACGAGACTGGAACAACCCCATGATCTGATTGGAGCAGCAATCTTTTTCGCCTCTGACGAAAGCGATTTCATCACTGGCCAGACCCTTTTGGTGGATGGTGGAAGGGCCATGCATTAGAGCTTATCCGCAAATAATTCCCCCCCTTTTGTAAAGGGGTCGCTGACGCTCCATAGTTTTAGCGAGGGAGTGGGCGGGGGGATTTGGAAGCTATTTTCTATTTAATAAAACAGATAAGCTTGGCCAGGTTCAAGATCCTGAGAACCAAAGATATCCCTGAAATTGAAGTGATTCCTCTGAATATTCCAAGGGAAAAAGGTCCCTTGGGTGCTTCGGGTACAGGGGAATACCCAGATGTCCCAATGGCACCGGCAATGGCCAATGCGATCAATCATGCCTGTGGCATCCGGGTCAGGAGTCTGCCGGTCATACCCGGAAAGATCAGACAATCTACTTAAAAGAAGGTCGCATCTAAAACGGAGCCCCACGGGCAAGCCCATGGTACCACTCCAAACGCCCCTTCGGGGCGAACATCCCGCATCAGAGGACCAATTCACCCACGGGTAAACCTGTGCCTGCACGCCGGAGTGCGTTACGGCACGCAGGCGTGGTCGTCTCGGTGCTGCCATAGATACAGACGAGGGCTATTTTGAAACCTGATTTAGAATGTGCTCCTTGTCTACTTAAATGGGTGTATGAGCGATCGGAAGTTCTGGTCAGCGAAAAGAAACGTTTTCAATTAATCAAACGCATCATGGCTGTTCTCTCAAGAGAATTTTCCCCCGGGGTGAATGTGGGTGACCTCAGTAATCATATCACCGATTCCATCCATGAGTTCCTATTACAGTCTTCAAAGTATTATGGAGAACATAAACTCAAAAGCAATAAACTTGCAAAAGAGTTATTATCCACTTCGAGAGATTTTATAGAGAAGGGTGAAACACCGGAGAAGAAGTTCATAAGAGCTTGTTGTCTTGCGTCTGCGAGTAATGTGGCTCCTATTGGTAAACCGTCTGAAGCTTACAAATTCCAGGAGGCTACGGATATCTTGGAAGGGAAAGGCCTTCTGCCGAGGGTAGTGGGTGATGTCTTTGAAGTTGCACGCCGTGCCACCCATGTCCTCTATCTTGCAGACAATGCTGGCGAGATAGGGTTCGATTCTCTTTTAATCGCCAAGATTAAGGAAATGGGCTCAAAGATCACCCTGATTGTGAAAGAAGGTCCTTTTTTCGAAGACACTACTTTAAGAGATGCTTCCTTCTTTGGTTTGGACAAATTAGTTGATGAGATATCAACGACCAATGGCTTCTTTGTCCCGAGTAAGTCTAAACCCTCACAGAGGAAAGCTTTTAAGAAGAGTGATCTCCTGATATCAAAAGGTACAGGAAATTATGAGGCCCTAAAAGGGGAGGTGAATGCGAAAAATGTGATCTATATGCTGAAGGTGAAATGCAAACCGATTGCTACGGATATAGGGATAGACAAAGGAAATTTTGTAGTGAAGCTTGACCAGTGATGACAGGAATCGATATTTTTTCCATGGCCATGAGAAGATGAAATGCATTTTCTTTAATGAGTTATCTTTCTACTCCAGACAAAGCGACCCATAACGTTCTCTTGATAGAAGGGAGTCATGAAATGACCGAGCGAAAGGAGGGGGAGGCCTATGTCTGAATGATTCTGTATAGGTAACACGGATGGTGGGAAATTGAGAAGTATCAACAAAAAAACCAGTTAGGAGGTGGAAAATGAAAGTCTATGATGTCGTTCCGGGGCTTGAATTTAATGAGGAGTATGACCTACAACAATCGCCGGCCTGGTTTCTCGATGCCACCCATTCTGTTCCCCCATGGACCCCGATGTTCGGGTGGTTCTGGGTAAACTTCTGCCGGCACGGAATGCAGTACGGCGCTGAAACCCTCTCCCTTCCCACCGTAAAAGGATGGGACTGGCGCTTCAAGGATGGCGGTGGCTATCTGTGCCTTCTCCTCGTCGATTCTGACAAGGAGAAAGAGGAGAGGCAGAAGAAGTTCAGGGAAGCCATCCGGCCCTTCGTCGATAACTACGATGGGCTCTGGGGTGGATACGTCAAGGAGATGTTGAAAAGATATGACCAGGTGAAAGCCTTGAATCTTGACACAGCCACGAATATCCAGCTACTGGAGAACTTCGAGGAAGTGGTCGATACCTGCCGGAGGATGTGGGAGATCCATATGCATATGATGTACGGAACCTACACTCCTTACGTTCTCTTCGAGCAACTCTGCAAACAGATGCTCAACATCGATGATACCCATCCCACTTTTCAGAAGATGGTGAGCGGCTTTGATAATGAAAGCTTCCGCGTAGACCGGAGGCTCTGGGAGTTTTCTAAAAAAGCAAGAGAGATGGGGCTTCAAGGCCTTTTTATGGAGACCCCGGCAAAGCAAATCAAGGCAAAACTCGAAACGAGCGACAAGGGGAAGACCTTCTTGAAGGAATTCGATCAATTTCTCGATAAAGAGGCGGGCTGGCGGATGGAGCGAATGGCTGAGATCAACGTACCCACCTGGCAGGAAGATCCCACGCCGGGCTTCGAAACGATAAAGCTTTACCTGAAAAAAGGCGGGGATTTCGACCTGGACGAAGATCGGAAGAAAGCCGAGAGGGAGAGGAAGCAGGCTGAGAAGGAGGTTTTGGCGAAGGTTACGCCGGAGCAAAAGGGTTGGTTCTCCATGCTGCTCAAGGTGGCTCAGAACTGCAGCCGGTTCAGCGAAGAACATAACCACTACCTTGATCTTTACACGCATGCTTTGATCAGAAGGTCCTGCATGGGACTGGGGAAGCGATGGGCCAAAGCGGGTACCATTAATCAGCCTGAAGATATCTTCTTCCTCATCCCTGATGAGGTTCGAAAGGCTGGAATAAATCCTGACAAATTTAATCTAAAGCCTCTGGTGGAACGCCGTAAGAAAGAATGGCAGGAATGGGCCCAGCGGGGCAATCCACCTGCCATTATGAAAGAAGGATTCACCTTGGATCAAGCCATGGGAGGTCTGGTTCAGTCAATGGATCCGATTGCCCTCAAGGTGGTCGTGGGCAGTATGCCGGTTGTAAGGACCGAGCTTAAGGCGGACCTATACGGAACATGTGGATCTCCAGGGGTAGCCGAAGGGATCGCAAGAGTGATCTCCAGGGATGAAGATCTACCTCAAATTCAGAAGGGAGATATCCTCGTGTCGGCAAGCACCTCTCCTGCATGGACACCGGTCTTCAGTTTGATCAATGGGGTGGTAGTGGACAGGGGCGCCAGCCTTTCCCATGCCGCCATCGTAGGCCGTGAGTACGGAATCCCTGTGGTCATGAACGTCTTTGAGGGAACGACCAAGATCAAATCAGGCCAGAAGATTCGTGTGGATGCAAACATGGGAGCTGTCTATATCTTAGGCAAATAGAAATTGGATGATGCCCTGCACCATGCTGGGTGCAGGGCGTTACCACGAGGGCAAACCGATGGGTGAAAAATGGACTTACTGGTTCGGGGAGTTGGGTAAAGAGGCGAACGATTCTGTTGGGAAAAAATGTGCAAATCTGGGAGAGCTGACCAAGATCGGCCTGCGCGTTCCTCCTGGTTTTGCCATTTCGGTGGACGGCTATAGGATGTTCATGAAGGAGACAGGGGCCGGTGAAGAGATCAAAGAATATGTGAGGAGGGAATTTGGGGATACAAAGGATGTGGCCCAGGAGTTGGAAGCGAGCAGGGTGATCAGAGGCATCATCGAACGAAAAGAGATGCCGTCGAAGATGAAAGAGGAGCTAATCGCTCATTATAAAAAGCTGTGTGAGGATTGTCGATTGGCTGATCTCTCCGTTGCTGTCCGGTCAAGTGGAGCGGTAAGCATGCCCGGGCAAATGGAAACCTATCTCAACGTGAAGGGTGCCGAGGAAATGGTCAAAAAGATCATTCAGGTATGGGGAAGCGCTTTTACCGCTCGAGCCATCTCCTTCCGCTTCCAGCAGGGACTTCCTATTGATTGGGCCCCTATTGGCGTTGCCGTTTTAAAGATGGTGAACGCCAAGTGTGCAGGCGTGGTCTTAACGGTCATCCCCACGACAGGAGATACGTCCAAGATCATCATCGAGGGAAACTGGGGGTTAGGGGAGAGCGTGGTGAGTGGAGAGGTAAACCCCGATAGCTATATCGTGGATAAAGAAACCCTGGACATAGAGAGAACGGTGGCCGAGAAGACAAAGATGGTGGTCTACAGCGATAAGGGAACGGCTTCGGTTGACATCCCGGAAGAGAAGAAGAGGCTTTCTATTCTCGTTGATGAAGAGGTACGGGAGATTGCAAGGATATGCAAGCAGGTCGAGGAACATTATGGGGTCCCTCAGGATATCGAGTGGGTCATCGATCTCGATCTTCCGTTTCCGGAGAACCTCTTCTTTGTCCAGGCGAGACCTGCCAAGTCTGTAAAGAAGAAGGGGAACGATGCCGATTATATCATCGATCTCATGACCCGGTTATTCAAATAGCTCTTGTTTTAGGCTGCGAAGTATGCTCTTAGCGACCTTTAAGGTAAGGAGGATAAAAGATGTACGTCCGAATGACTTTTTTCAAATTAAAGCCAGGGAAGATGCCGGAGCTCCGTGAACTTTACAACAAAGAGGTGATCTCTGCCCACAAAAACCACAAAGGGATCCGCTTTGTCCACCTCCTTGAGTCTCTCGACAATAAGGATGACGGGATTTCTCTCACGGCGTGGGATACAAAGGCAAATTTGGAGTCCTATGAGAGGAGTGGAGATTACGAAAAGTTAGTCGCCAAGTTCAAGAATATGTATGCCGGGGAGCCGGTGCTGAAATCGTATGAGGTGACTGCCAGCTCAGAACCCATCATTCTTCGTCTATTTTAATCTTCAGGGAGGAGAAGATGATCTTTTTGTTTAATCAACACTGGGACATCATCCCAGGGAAAGAAGAAGAATATACACAATTTGCCATCAATCATTATATCCCGACCATGAAAAAAATTAGCATCAATCCAGTGGGAGGATTTCATGTGGTGGTCGGAGAAGGTCCCAGGGTCATCTCAGTGGGGACAGTGGATTCGTTGCAAAAACTCCAAAAGGCCATGGAAACAGAAGAGTATGAGAAGGTAACCGCTCAGGTCCAGTGTTATGTCTTAAACTATTGTAGCAGAATTCTTAAACCCACTGGCAGAGTGAAAACAGATAACTATACGATTCAATTGAGGGTGTGGAAATTTAACCAATATTTTAATATCATCCCCGGGAAAGAGAAGGAATATACAAAGTTTATCACGAAGGATTATCTTCCGACCATGGAAAAACTGGGTATAAAGATAACAGGGGGATGGCAGGTCGTAATAGGACCTGGTCCTTATATCGTTGCAGAAGGAACCGCGAGAAGTATTGTCGATATTGCCAAGGCTCTTGAAAGTGATGAATACAAACGAATTACAAAGATATTGATATCCAAATATGTAACCGACTATAGCAACCGCATCCTCGCTCCAACCGGCCGTATAGAACTTCCTTATCTTCTGGAAAAAATGATGAAGGGGTTCTAAAGTTCGGAGTTGAAAATTTAAAGCTGGAAGGATGAAACCGATTTACCAGAAAATTTTTGAGTGTGCTAAACCCTTCCTCCGTACTCGAAAAAACCTCATCCACACTAAGATTGCACTCCGGTATGCCCTAAAACTTTTAAAATCGGAAAAAGGGGAAGAAGAGGTTGTCATTCCTGCCATCCTTCTCCATGATGTGGGGTGGAAGACTCTTCCAGAACCCCTGCAGCTCACGGCTTTTGGCCCAAACCCATCCAATCCTAAATTAACAAGGTTGCACGAACGAGAGGGAGCAAGAATAGCCAAGAGCATCTTAGAGAAATTGTACTATCCCTCCCCAAAAAAAGAGGAGATCTGTCAAATCATTAAAGGACACGATTCAAGGAAGAGACCGATTTCCTGGAATGACCGGGTTGTTAAGGACGCCGATAAATTATGGCGATATTCTCAAAAAGGAATGGCCATTGATCTGGATCGGTTCCATATTCTACGCCGGGATTATCTTATTTTTCTCGAAGCAAGCATTGAGCAATGGTTTCTCACACCGACGGGAATGGGGTTAGCTAAGAAAGAAATCTTACTAAGAAAAAAAGATAAGCCATAGCCGGGAATAGATATCCAGCGGCTTCAAGGTTTCGGATGGAGAGCAACCAAATGGGGAAACATCGCTTTTTGTGATGTTCAAGTCCCAGCAGGAAATCTGATTGGGGAAAAGAACAGCGCCTTATCCATGCTGAAGACCACCGTACTGGAACAAAGGGCTCTTTCGGGTCTGATCGCTTTGGGGACGGCCAGGCAGGCTTTAGGAGAAGCTGTGGAATATGCCAAGATAAGAGAGGTGTTCGGAAAGCCATTGGGCAAATTCGAAGGAGTACAATTTAAATTAGTGGAGGATTTCACCTCCCTTGAAGCAGCAAGGCTGACCTGCTATCAGGCTCTCCACTTGATCCAGAAAAATGCTGTGGAAGCCTCCATCTGGGCAGCGATGGCGAATTTGATCGGAGGGGAAACCGCCTATAAAGTGGTGAACGATGCGATGGATGTTTACGGAGGCCTAGGATATTCAAGAGAGCTTCCTTTAGAGCGTTACTTAAGAGATGTAAAGGCCATACAAATTGCCAGTGCCACCCTAAAAATGGAAATAGGCCAAGGAATTTTCGGCAAAGAATTTCTTCCATATACATAGTCCGGCAGGGGAAGGGAAAGAGGGAGAAAATGAAGACATTTTCAAATCGAAAGGATCTGTATTGGAATCCGATTGTGGAGACTCTTCCACTGGAGAAACTGAGAGATCTTCAACTCAAAAAATTTAAAAAGATTGTAGAGTGGGCCCACAAAAAATCAAAATTCCATCGAAAGCTTTATCAAGACGCGGGATTTAAACCTGAGGATATCAAATCCTATGAGGATATCGCAAAGGTCCCCAAAGTGGAGAAGGCGATGATGAGAGATATTCAGAGGAAGGATCCCTTTCCCTATGGGGATGCCCTCTGCGTCCCTTTGGAAGAGGTCACCGAGTTCCGACAGACCAGCGGAACAACGGGCACACCGGTTTATCAACCCGATACCTGGCAGGACTGGGAATGGTGGTCTGAATCCTGGGCTTATATTCTCTATGGACAAGGTTATCGGAAAACGGACCGAGTATTCCTTCCCTTCGGATATAATATCTTTGTCGCCTTCTGGGCAGGCCATTATGCGGCTGAAAAAATTGGTTGTGAAGTTGTTCCGGGTGGAGTCCTGGACACAGAAGCTCGAATCTTAAAGATCCAGGAGCTTCGGGCCACTGCCATGATGGCAACTCCAACTTACGTATTGGGGATGGCCGATACCGCCAAGAAGAAGCTGAGCATTGATCCAGCCCGGGATCTCACCATTAGAAAGATCACTTGTGCAGGCGAGCCGGGCGCAAGCATCCCCTCTACAAAGCAGAGGATGGAAGAGGCCTGGGGGGCGAAGGTCTATGACCATGTGGGGGCTACTGAGATCGGGGCGTGGGGGTTTGAATGTACGGCCCAACCAGGGGGCCTTCATGTCAACGAGGCCCTGTTTCTCACCCAGTTAGAGGATATTGAAACAGGAGAGATCATCGAAGTACCGGGCCGGAGGGGAAAGATCGTCATTACTGCCCTTGACCGGATGGCTCAGCCCTGCATCAGGTTTGACTCCAAGGATGTAGCAGAATGGTCAAAAGAACCCTGTCCTTGTGGAAGGACATTCCGTATCATTCAGGGAGGGGTTGTTGGAAGGGCGGATGATATTACCAAAATCAAAGGTGTTTTGCTGGCCCCACCAGCGATTGAAGAAGTAGTTCGTTCTATCAAAGGGCTTAGCGATGAATTTGAGGTGGTGGTTACGAAGAAAGGAGATCTCGACGACATTACACTCAAGATCGAAATTTTACCGGAAGAAGAAAAGAATCGTGAGCCCATCCTTGCACGGCTGAAAGATCAACTTCGACTGAAAACAAATCTGGGTTACAATATCGAAGTTCATCCGTACAATTCCTTGCCTCGTTACGAGGTCAAAGCCAAACGATTCAAAGACCTGAGAAAAAAATACGAATAGAACGGATGACAACGGATATGGCAAATAAACCGAATTGGGTGAAGTCGTTAGCATTCGGGTAATTCGTAAAAGGAGGCTGTAATTGAACCAAAGAGAGATAAAAAAGATGGATACACGAATTAAGGCTATCAAAAAAGCATCTCAGGAATTAAAACACCTCTCGGGTGGGATTCAGGCGGTGAACCGGAATGCAGAACGAATCCTCGCCTCCGTAAAGATGCTGGAGATCAACATCACTGATATTTTAGACCTTAGATTTTAGGTTTATGATGTTGGATCTGAAATCTTACATCGGAAACCCGAAATATTACCATCAAAGCTTCATCCCTTTGGGGACCACCACAATTCCCGAGGCGGTCACCGTGAACCGCTTTGCGTCTTCATCCAAATGATAGCCGATCTCCGTCCCCGGAGGAATCTGTACCTCTTTGTCGATGATCGTCCTCTTGATCCTCGCGTTCCTTCCCACATCCACCCTCTCCAGGAGAATGGAATCCTCGACCTCTGCAAAACTGTGGATCGTCACCCTGGGCGAGAGGATGGATCGTTTGACATTTCCGCCGCTGATGATGCAGCCGTTCGAAATGATCGAGTTAAGAGCTGCCCCCACTCTTCCCTCCTCAATCCACACGGTTTTTGCCGGCGGACAAGGGAGCTGGTAGGTCAGAATAGGCCACTGAGGATCATAGAGATTGAGCTGCGGGGTGACGGAGATCAAATCCATGTTCGCTTCGTAGTAGGCGTCGATCGTCCCCACATCTCTCCAATACCCTGTATCCTCGCAATCTCCCTGTCTGAAGTCAAAGGCGAAGACTTGATCCTTTCCGATCATCACGGGAATGATGTCCTTACCGAAGTCATGGCTCGAATCGGATCGAGCATCCTCGATCAATCGTCTGACCAGCAACTCGGTATTGAAGACATAAATTCCCATGGAGGCCAGGATCCCCTCGGAGTCTCCGCGAATCGTTCTGGGCTCTTCGGGCTTCTCCTGAAATCCAATCATCCGCCAATCCCCGTCCACCTCGACCACACCAAATTCTCTGGAAAGGTTTCGATCCATCCGGATAGCCGCCACCGTCAGATCCGCCCCTCTCTCCAGGTGGAAGGCGATCATCTTACGATAATCCATTTTATAGATATGATCGCCCGAGAGGATGAGCACGAGGTCGGGTCTTTCCTCTTGCAGCGTGTAGATGTTTTGAAAGATCGCATCGGCTGTCCCCTGATACCAGTGCTCATCAATTCTCTGCTGCGCAGGGACCGCTTCGATGAACTCTCCCAGGGGGGCTGAAAGGATGTTCCACCCTAATTGGATGTGGCGATTGAGGGAGATTGATTTATACTGGGTTAGGGCATAAATGCGGCGGATGTCGGAATTAAGGCAGTTCGACAGGGTGAAGTCGATGATCCGATAAATGGCGCCGAAAGGAACAGAGGGCTTGGCACGATCCCGGGTGAGGGGATAGAGCCTTTCCCCCCGGCCTCCTGCCAGAATCATGGCCAAGATTTTTTTCAACGGGCCTTACCTTTCCCTAAGAGTTCTCCGATCTTCTTTTTTAATTCCGTGAGGTCAGCGGACTTCGTCACGTAGGCATCGGCTGCCCAACTCATAAAATCCTCTTGATACCTCGAATAAGAGGTGTTGAGGATGACGGGGACCTTCCTCTCCTTGCCGACAATCCGGCCCAGGGCCTCCATGCCATCCATCACAGGCATGACAATGTCGAGAATGACCAGATCGGGTCTCCCTGTCTCCAACTGTTGAATGGCTTCTCTTCCGTTGCCGGCTGTAAGAACCTCATATCCCTCCGCCTCGAGTTCCTCTTTGTAAAGAAGCCTCAAACCTTCCTCGTCCTCAACGACCAAAATCTTTTTCTTCATAAGAATATTATTGTTAACCTTCTTTTAAAAAACCCTTTTCTGGGCAACACTTACTTTTTACATTTTAAACCCTAAACTCCGGACCCTCAACTCGAAACGTTATTCATCTCCTCTCCACCTTTTTCCTCTGTTCGATGGCCAGCTTGCATTCCGCACAGATGAACCGGGGGAGGGTGTGGGGATAGGTGATCTGTTCCTCTCCAAACCCCCAATCGATGATATCCTTCACCAACAACTCCTCCTTAAAGGCATGCCCCGCGCAGAGTCCCATCCCACAGACGATACAGATGGCCACGGCATCTTTATCGACTCCCTGTTTTGCACAGACATAACACTTCATGACTCTTCCTCCTATTCGATGTGAATTAATCCATAATCACTTTTTACCACGGAAACGACCGGAAATCAAAAAAGTGAATATCCCTTTGGCAGGACAGGATAGGAATAGAATATGAATTTCAGTCCAACGATAATTTGCTTCTATTTGACCAAAGTAAATATTTGAATCCGGCTATTGCCGCGGTCCGCGATAAAAACCTCTCCCTTCTCACTAACGCAAATCTGCGACGGAAAGTAAAGAAGGCCTTCGTTCCAACCCTTGGACAACTGCCTCCCCATAAACGCGCCGTCCGCCCCGAGAATGACAATCCCTCCGCCATCTTGGTCGACAATATAAATGATGCCCCTGCTCTCTGTCACGGAGGTGGGAAAACTCAGGTATTCCCTAAGACTCTTGGTCAGCGGAGAAAAGCTGTTCGACTCTTTTGTCGCCGAAAAGACCATGGCCTTGACACAGTCAATCAGCAGAACGGTCCCTTTGGAATCAACCGACAGGTCGGAGATGAAGCCATAGTCTTTTGGGAACGGAATCTGTCTCTGGTATTTGCCATCGGGGTCAAGGACCAGCACGCGGGCCGTAAAGATGTCAAGGATGTAGATATTGTCGCTCCGGTCTATCCTGAAGCTTTTCGGAACGAAAGCGGATGGGGAAGGGACGCCCACGGGATCCACATAACTCTTGAACACGCCTTCAGGGGTCAGTCGCACGATATGGCGTTTTTTGCCGTCCAAGGCAAAAATCTCCCCTTTGGAATTGACCTGGACCCGGATAGGGCTCGATAATTGAGGCATGTGGATGTCGCTCCCCCCTCTCAGGATTTTGTCCTGGAAGGTATATCGAACAAGGCGATCGTTTCCGGTATCTCCCACCACCAGAAGCGATTTTTCATTGCAGGCCACCCCTTCCGGTTGCTTCAGGCCGCCTCCCTTCTCATCGAAATAGACCGATTGAAGATAGTTGAACTTCACTGTCTCAGCGCTGAAAGATGTTAGCGGGAAGGCCAACAGCGCGACGATGAAGACCTTCAGAAAGAAACTGAGCTTATGATCACCTTTTCGATTCTTCATGACCGATACCTGCGCGAAACGCATTTCAACGCGCTTCATCATCTCCGATATTGTTTATGACACTGATTACACAGATCCGTGACCGTCGGGAAGGGGATCAGATATCGGTATCCGGACCCGTGAGAGATATGACAACTCAGACACTGCGTCGTCACATTCTTGTTTCGCGGATCGATCACCTTCTCCCCCATCGGGTGATTTGTGTGCTTCGACCAATCGTGACAGCTCTCGCAAAGCTTGATGACGGAAGGCTGCTTCAAAAGGAAATCGCTGTCCGACGCATGTGAGGAATGGCAGGCATCGCAACCTCCTTGCTGGATCGGAGAATGTGTCAGGATGCCCTTGACCACCCTCCCCTTCGCGGCGGCGTTTTCCTGTTTCTCCTTTTCGGCAAGTTTTTTCTGCGACTCCAGCGTGTCGATGTGACACTTTCCGCACAGGCTATTCATATCGCCCCTCAGAAGATTTTTCTGCGGCGAGGCATGGGGCTTGTGGCAGTTTAAACACCCCTTCTGATCGACCAGAGGCCAGTGGATACGGTTCTTACTGAAAACGTCATTCATCATGCGGCTGTGGCACCCCCGGCATAATTCAAACCCCGTCCTCTTCGTTTTTAGCGCATCCGGAGACGTAGGGGCTTCGTGGCATTGGGTGCATACTTTATTCGCCACCGGGGGATGGACGTTATCAAAAAGTATCCCTGCCCGGTTGGAGCCATGGGCGTCATGGCAGGATGAACAGTTCGACTTGGCCACAGGATAGTTCATGTGTTGCTTCGAAAAGCTGGGCTGGTCTGTCCGGTGGCAGCTCACGCAGAGGGAGACCAATTCGTTTTTCAGAAGATACCTTTCCTTGGCAGAACCATGGGGATCGTGACAGCTGACGCACCCCTTGTCCACCGGAGCATGCTTAAACCTTGCTTTCGCCACGGCATCGCCGATACTTTTATGGCAATCAAGACAGAGCTCGTTTCCCGGTTTCAGCAGAACAAACTTATACTTTGAGGCATGGGGATCGTGACATTTTACGCAATTGCCCTCCATCACCACAGGATGGACGCTTTTTGGGTTTTGGGGCACGATCCCTTCATGGCACTTGACGCAGATTTTGTTCGGGTTTTCGGCCAGCAGCTTCCCGTGGGAAGAGGTATGAGGATTATGACATCCTGTGCAATCTCCTGTTTTCACCGGGGTATGCACAAATGGATTTTTCAGTTTTTCCTTAAACGTATCATGGCAGTTCAAGCACAGCTGTCCCTGTGCGCCGGGCTTGAGTTTGAATTTATTCTGACCATAAGAATGTGAAAATGTCAAAAGAGACATGACCAAAATTGCTAAGAAAAGCCACTTCAACCTTAATTTCATGGATAGTCCCTTCACTTTACTCTTTGCGCTATGCGCTATGCTCTATGCCCTCTGCGTTTTTATTTAGTAACGATGTGGCAGTCCTCACACGACCTCCCGGCAAACGGGGGATGGACGACCCCTTTGAAGAACATCGGGTCTTGTGAAACATGGGGGTCGTGGCAGGTTCTACAGTCCATCACCCCCGGATCGATATTGAGGTGATCCTTGGCAAAAGAGGCCCCTTTCAGGTCGTGGCACCCCCCGCACAGCGGCTGAATCGCTTGGTTGATCAGAGCGAGCTCCGCTGAGAAATGGGGCTTATGGCATCTTTCGCAATCGGCGGCGGCTGGTTGATGAACCTTTTCCTTCTCCATCTTTGTCTTCAGGTCCTTATGACAGGTGAGGCAGAGGTCCGGACTCTTCGCCAAAAGGAGATTGCCCAGCTTTGCCTTGTGCGGGCTGTGGCACTTCGTACATTCACCGGCCACGACCGGCGCATGTTTGCTTTTCCCGGACATCAATCCCTTATTCAGGTCTTCGTGGCAGGAAAAACAAAGAGGCCCCTGTTTGCTCACGATCACTCCCGCCACGTTCGTCGCATGGGCATCATGGCATGTGAGACACTCCCCGTCCGCAAAAGGGGCATGGTTCGTGCCACTCGTCTCCGCTTTCATGAGATCCCCGTGACACTGGGCGCACAACTTCGAGCCGCTGTATCTCAGCAGATTCTTCTCATCCGACCCATGGGAGCGATGGCAGGCATCACAGGTCCCGTCCAGGACGGGTTGATGCGTATAGGACTTTAAGAACTTCCCCTCGGCGCCGGTATGGCAGGTGTAACAAACCCTGTCCATCCTTCCCTTGATCAGATTCTTGATATTCGAGCCATGAGGATTGTGGCATGCGTCGCATTCCTGCTCGGCAAAAGGAGCATGAGGGAACTTAACTTTTTGAGCTTCTTTCGTCTTGGTATGGCAGCTGAAGCATAATTCGCCAGGCTTCAAATTGAGAAGATCTTTGTACTTGGCGGCATGAGGGGCATGGCAGGAAAGGCATCCTTCTTTACTGACCACCGGGGCATGATTGAACGCTACAGCCTCGCCTTCTCCCTTGTGGCAGTCAGAGCAGAGGGCGTTGACTGGCTTGAGAATCAGCTTCGGGTTCTCCGAGGCATGAGGTTGATGGCAGGAGACGCACTCTCCTCCCTTAAAGGGCCCATGTTCGATATTTCCACCCGCCTTTAACTTCGACGCGTCATGGCAGTTATAGCAGAGCTTGCTTCCCGTTTCAGTGGTCTCAAAGGGCTTCTCGGAAGAGGCGGGCTTATGACAGGCATCGCACTGCACGGAAGTGACAGGTTCATGAGCACTCGTCTTCAGAAGCTTTGCTTGCAACGAGGAATGGGGATTGTGACAAGTCGTGCATCGGGTTCTGTCCACGGGATAACCGCCGTGGGCCTTTTTGAAAGAAGCTTTGGTGCTATCATGGCAGTCGAGGCAAAGGGGCGTCTCGGCCTTGACAAGGAGGTCCTTTTGGTCGGAACTGTGTGCGAAGTGGCAGGTCGTGCAACCTTTCTGCCCCACTTGATGAACGACCTTCTTTTCAAAATCCCCTTTTTTGTGACATTGAAAACAGGCTGCGTTCCCTTCCGCCTTCAACAGGTGGTTGAACTGGGAAGCGTGCGGATTATGGCATTGAGTGCATTTCCCTCTCCTCAGGGCCGTATGCACATTCGGTTTGTTCATCCCGATCTTTTCTTTGCTGTGGCAGGAATAGCAGATTTCATTCCCTTCTTTTTTCAGGATCAATTTGGGTATGAGACCGTGCCGGAGATGGCAGTCCTCGCATTTCTTCTCTTTGACGGGGGCATGGACGTCTTTCATCCCCATATACTGCTCAGCAAATTTCTTATGGCAGTCGAGGCACCCCTTGCTTACAAACCCTCTTCCTCCCGCCGACGTCCCCCCCAGCGTCCTTTTCTGCGGCGTTTCGGCGCAGGCGTACAAAAGGATCATTCCTACGAAAAGAAGGATTCCCAGAATAATGGCTTTATGTCTTAAATCGAACCGTGCCATGTCCGCTCCATTTTATTGAAAGCAGAGGGCAGAGAGAATAGAGCACAGCATGATGAAAGCGCTTTGCCCTATGCCCTTCGCTCCATGCCTATGAGTTTTGTTTGAAGTAAATCTTCACCTCCGAGGCAGCCTTCAGTTTATCCGCGTAATTCTCCATCTCCTTTTTCACCTTCTCATCGAACAATCTCTTTGCGACCGCTTCTCTTGCCTCCTCATAGGGCTGCGGCTTTGAAGGGACAACCTGCTGGACAGCCAAAACGTAGAAATAGCCTTCCGGGCTTGCATACAACCTGAAATCACCGGCCTTGGCCCCGTGGACCGCTTTTTGCACTCCTTCCGGAAGGTCGGTTGTCATAATCGGTCTTTCCCCAAAATTCAAAATCCCTTTGGCATTCTTGTCCACCTGCCCATCGGCGTTGGCGGCAAGCCATTGAAACTCTGTCCCTTTTCTAAGCCTCCCCAACGCCGCCTCCGCATCCTCTCTTTTTGCAAACACAAGGCTGTTGATCCTGATCATCTCCGACATCGTATAATCCTTGATGTGCTTGCGGTAGTAGGCTTTCATCTCCTCTTCTTTCAGTTTGATGTCAGGGGCAATCACCTTATTTATAAACGCCCCGAAGAGCACTGAATTTTCATACTCCTTTACTTTGTTCTTATAGTCCTCCGTCTGATCGATGCCTAATCGGAGCGCCTCCTTTCTGAAGACCCTTCTGTAGATCAACTCGTCAAGGCCGGCAGCAACCTTTTTCGAATCCAGCTTCTTGCTCTCGATGGCCCTCTCGACACCGTGAAACAATTGCATTCTCAAGTGTTGCGTAAGGTCCGCGACCGTAATGGGCGCTTCGCCCGAGATTTCGGCCACCGCCCTTTTATCCTTCAGATACGCCTCAAATCCGGGAGCCTTTGATTCGTAATCAATGTGCTTAAGGACGTCCTGATTCACTCTCGCGTATTTTTTGATCAACGCCTGGCTATAATCTTTCAATGCCTCCACTTTCTTGCGCTTGAGGGCTTCCTCTTTCGCTTGCTTCATCGCTTCGGCACTTTCGGTATAACGAACATCTTCAAGCCTCACGATGACAAATTCCGATCCGGTGGGAATGACCGGACTGACAGACCCAACCTTCATTTTGGAGATGACGTCGGCAATTTGCGGACCGATCTCTCTGGCTTTTATCCACTCCCCCCGGTCGCTTCCCTTGGCTTTTCCCTCTGCCACGTATTGCTTCGACAGCTTTTCAAAATTCTTGCCTGCGTTGATCTCTTCAACCATCTTCTTTGCGGCATCTTCTTTCTTAAACAGCAAAGAGCTGATCTTCCACTCTTTGATAGAGTCTTTATAAAGCTTTTCAACCTCCTTCTCATCAACTTTTATGCCCTGGACCTGCCTCTCCATCAACCCCTCTCTCAGGGTTACGCTCGCGAAGGATTCCACCATCTTTCTGATCTCCGGCTGCTCGTTTAGCCCGATCCTTTTCGCTTCTTGCACAATCAGACTTACATTGATCAGGCGCCTGAGCACCTCCGATCTACTTGCCCCCGGCGCTCGTGCCACGTCCCGATCCAGCTCTTCCAGCGTAATGGGATCGCCATTCACGGTGGCTGCTGTCTTCTTGCCTTTGATGACGGGCAAATCTTTGCCGGAAGCGATTCCAACCATTGCAGCAGACAAACCGATTATCAAAAACATCCTCAATGCCCGGGAATAATGTCTCATTTCACTGCTTACCTTTCTCGATCATCTTATTTTCCCCGCCCTGTTCCCCGGCCTCTTCGGCCCTTTTCCCCTGCGCCAGCATCATTTTTCCGACCCATCGGGTCATTTGCGATGCCATGGCATAAGCGGTATTCACTCTTCCCCGGTCGAAAAAGAAAACACCGTCATCTCCTTCATTATGGCTGACCGAACTCCAGACGACGCTTCGGCTCTTCCGGTCGATCAGCTGGGTAAAAAAATCCACTTTCGCCTTCCCGAAGGAGCCTGTATAATCTTCGTATTGGACGACGTTTGCTGTCAGGATCAGGTCGGCATTCAAGAGGGTAAAAAGGGCGCCCGCGTCGGAGAGAGAGATGCCCTCCGGGATGATGATCCTTAAGGCCAGGAGCTGCTGTCTGACCACCCCCGGCTCAATGACATCAAACTGATCGGATTTTTTCAGACTTCTAATGAATTGAAGCTCCAGGATCTCCGCCGCATTCCTTCTTCCGCTGAAGTTGAGAAAAGGGGCGACCGCCACGGAGTACCTGGCGTTCGAAACCAGGACGTCGGAACGATAGAACGTTTCCGGTTTGAATTTTCTTTTCACGCTCTGGACATTTTCCCCTGCCGGCTTCCTGTTCAGATACCTTCCGAGTGATCCTTCAACCCTCCCAACCGCTTTTTCCAGAAGGGCCATGGGATCTTCAATCAGACCCAGTCCCAGGATTCCCGGAGAGTCATCCCCGGCTAACCCCGCTCCGTCCATCCACAAAATGACCGGGTTCTCTCCCGTCGAAACCAGTCTGCAGGTCAAAGCGATCTTGGGGGGATTCACTTCGCTGTAAAGCTCAAGGGACGTGATCAGAACGCTTCCCACCCCCGTCTCAGTCTTGAACGCCTGGGCCACGGCTTTGTTTATCCCGCCCGTATAACGGAGGCGGTTCCGTAACATGAACTTCTCAAGGCTCTCGTCATCGAGGATTTGAAACCCCTGTGCCTTCAATCGCCTGATCAAAAGGGCCCGGATGTCCTTGACGGGCGCCTTGGTTCCGCTCAAATTCTCGACGGGAAGGACAGCAATGGAAAATCCTTGCTCAGGAGGACCAGCATTACTGCCCGCGCCCTCTGCCGCCCAAAAGACCGCTGAAAGGAGGATGCACACTGAGAAGATGGCTGCGCTGACCCGGCCGATCTTTCCGTTAATCGAAGAGACTGAAGAGCGATTGTCCATTTTGTGCGTTCGACGTATCCCCGGTATGAATCATTATTTATTTAAAAAGCTTGTTGATGAGATCCCGTACCGCGTCCTGCGTAATTTTATCCATGGGCTGGCCTCCCCCTCCGAAAAGGCGGTCCCATATGTTAATCCCGCCCTTCGTCGTGGAAGCCGACCACACGATCTTGCCCGTCTGAGCCTCCATCATCTGAAGGCTGACGGAGATGATATTTGCGGAAGTCGTGCCCGACCGGACCTCGCCGTACTCTTTAAGAACGCCGGTGATCACGGCCTGCACCTTGATAATACTCGCCAGCTTGATCACTTCTTCCGGAGAAGGGGTTGCAGGGGTTACAACTTCCGCTCTTGCCGCCCCTCTCGCAACCTCTCCCACGGGGACCACATAAACTGCGCCGGTCGCTAACAGGTCGTTGATAAAAACATCCCTCACCCTTTCGGCTGCGATATTGTCTCTCGCGAGGCTCAAAAAAGGCATCACCGCGACACTGCGGATAGCCCCGAAATCCATGTTCGGGTCGCGGTAAACCTCTCTGGTACCGGCACACGCCGTAAAAAAAACGAAAGCAAGACAAAATAACGCCATCCTCAAGATTGAAATTCTCCCCATTGTCTGGTCCCCCCGAACCGAACCGGATCGGCTGCCGGGAAATGCCGATTCTTGTCAGAAAATCCTTTTTATTTATAAGACGTTCTCCCCCTCCCTTGTCAATACCATTTTTCAATACTCACAAGAATATTTTCGCCTGGAGGCTGATGATGCTTTCATCCACTTTTTGACCCGGGGAGGTATTGAGATTTCTCTGATAAGAAAGGTCCAGGTACGAGCGCTTTGTGATATTCCATCTCACGCCCGGATTGATAATCCTCTCCTTGATACCCCCGGTAGTCAAGTTCTCATTATAAAAAAATCGAAACTGGAGGGCCCCGTCAGGAAAAGGCGACCAGTTAAATCCGTAGTTTTGCGTCACCAATGTCTTCCCCTCCGTCGTCGTGGACAGGTCGATCGTGGCGACGGCGAAGAGCGTCGTAAAGGGACGGTATGAAACGATAAACTCCCCCGTCTGCATGTTGCCCGAACCGCTTGAGTTGGTTCCTCCCGATTGGCTGATAATTGAATATTTGTAGTCGAGGGTCAGGTTCAGCGTGGGATGAGGGATAATTGAGGCCAGAATCTCAAAATCCGTTTGATTTGTCTTCAACCCTGACTGATCCCTCGTAAAATTCTGTCCTATATTGAGATTCACGTCGAAACCCTTATATAACTGGGCAATGTTGTACAATATGACCGAGTTGGTACG
>DBZJ01000109.1:0-17105 GCA_002311635.1 Syntrophaceae bacterium UBA1163 | reverse complement strand
AATATGACCGAGTTGGTACTATCTCGCTTTCCTCCGATTGTCTCGTCCCTTCCGCTGAAGACAAGACGGTCTGTCAGCGTCTTCAAAGGAGTCGCCTCCAGCGCGGCATCGTAGACCCAAGCAGACCTGTGCTCCTTTTCCTCCTCTCCGGTCTCGTAGGCCACCCTTGCCCTTCCCGAGAGGACTTGGCTGAACCTGTAATCCCCGGAAAACCCGTTGGATAGAACGGACATGAGCTGGGCGCCGGGGTCTATTCTTGTGTAGTAAAAATCCAGATCATAAAAAAGCGTGGGGATATCCAGGATTCTCGTTCTCGAGTCCAAATAATAGTTGTTTGTCGTCCGGGTAGTGGTCAGGCTCCTTTTCCCCGGAGTGCCTCCAACCGGTTGCGTCAAAAAAGCCTGAAGCTCCGTGACAAATATATTTGGAAACGAGGAAGCCCCTAAAACCGACCCATTGAGGGGCGGGGTCACTATCTTTATGAATCTTGTGGTGACATTTGTGAAGTTGATGACAAAACGATTTTGGAAAGGCCCAAAGGTGATCGGAGGGAGGGCCAATGGAACAGCAGTCCAGTTCAAATTGTCGGAACTTGAAAAGACCTTGATGTTGGAAGTGAAGAAACTGACGATCGCAGAGGCTGAGGAGAGGTCTCGGTCGATCCACAGGAGGAGTTGATTCACCTCCGTCGGAAGGAAGAAATCGAGGCCCATGTTTCTCGCCGTGGTATCTCCTCCGAGAGGGGGAAGCCCGAGGTTGATGCCGGCGCTTGCGGCGAGATTGCCGTCGATCAGAGCGGGATTGGTGTTCAGCGTTAAGGGAGTCACCGTATTACTGTTGATCGAAAGCCCGGCCAAAGGAAAAAGCTGGATGCCGACGGTTCCCCCGGCGGCCGAGCTGGAGGTTTTTATCACCTCATAATTGACGTTATACGTTGAACTCACGGAGACACGCCTGTCGAAAAAAGAGTTCGAATAAGTCACCCAGGCGCTGTTAAGCAAGTCTTTGGTGTCTATTTGCCCCAGTTTATCATTCGTATCCGTATAGGTGCCCTGGTACCTGACATCCAGCCCGCCGTACTGATATCTCGAAAGAAGGGAAACGTAGTCCTTGGTCGTGTTTTGAATCGTACGACTGTCGTCATACGTGTTTGTTCTCTCCAGCTGAGCTTCTGTGGATGGAAATCCGTCAGGCCTCCATTTTAAAGTAATAAAATAGTCGTCATTGATCAGCGTGAAACGGGGTGTTTCCGTCACTTTCGTCGAATCTTCCTTTCTATTGTACCCGATACCGATTTCATAGAGAGGGTCCTTCAGGGTAAGATAGATATACGGTGTCCATCGGGTGAGTGTCGTGTTCGTCTTTTCCCCTTCACTGCTGAGTATCGATATATTCTTCTCAAACTGAGCGCCCGCATTCAAATTTAGCTTGGGAAAGATATCGGTGTTTACCGAAAGGGTCACCCGAGGGTCATAGGTGTTCGTGCTGAATTTAGTCGTCGTTCCTCCCTCTGTCGTTTTCGAGGAGAAAACAGTGTAATCGAATTCCAGCAATCCGCTGAAACCCTGGAAGATACCCTGCGCATTTGCCACGCACGGCAACAAAGAAAATAACAGCAGAGCGCAGAGCGCAAAGCGCAGAGCGTGTTTCATCCGAAAAACCTTTGGACCCATGATTTATCGGTCAAGCGTATCATCACCAGAGCTTCGCTGCCGAGCCAAGTTGGACTACTCCATTTTATTTCAATATTGTTCACTATGCGCTATGCATTTTTTTACCGTTCCCCCATCATCGTGACCCAATACGGGGCCTGCCCCACATCCATCTCCGCAAATACCCCTTTTCTGACCAATCTTGAGACCATCAGAGACTTCATATCAGGGTTCACCATATACAGATTGTTCTCATCGCCGTCAATCGTCATGTAGGTAATGCTTGCTCCTGCGTTGATGGAATCGACGACGGCGAATAAGAAGGGGTCATAAACTTCGACGGTCGTATCACGCCGCTTTCCCATATAGACCAGGTCCGTCTGGCGATCGACCTTGATCGAGACGATTCCGATCCTCACAGGATACCTCTTCAAAACAGAAAGGGCGGAAGGATCGATGGCCGTCAGATAGGCGGACCATTCCTGGATGATGTAAAGCATGTTACCCGCGCGATTGAATTGTCCTCTCAGGGGCGCCGGGTCCGTGGTAATGGCAGTGATGACAGCCTTGTTTGGAATGTCGATGACCGAGACGGAATTGGAAAAGGTGTTGAAAACAAAGGCCCTTATCCCGTTAGGATGTATCAAAATGGAATTCGGTTCCCTTCCTACGTCAATCCTGTTTAACTGTACAAGGGATCCGGCGTCGACGAAACTGACCGTGTTCGTACCCCGGTTGGCGACCAACAAGGTTTTTCCGTCCGGCGTCAGCGCCACTTCCTGGGGCCGGTCGCCCGTATTAAGCCTCAATCGGTTGATCGGCTCGCCCGATAAGACATCGATGAGTTCGATCGCGTCTTCTCCTGAGAGCGCCACATAGGCCCTTCCCTGCCTCTGGTCAAGGGCCATCCCCGCGGGCCCCCTTCCTGTCACGATGACGGAGAGGATCTTATTTACCTTCTTATCGAAGACCATGATATTATTTGAACCCGAATTCGTCACGTACCCCGTAAGACTGGGGATGGGCCTCGCGGGAATCCGCATGGAAAATGCAGGGCTAAAGCTAAAACCGCGCGTGACGGATTCTCTATATCTGAACGTGGCCGAGATGACGTAAGCTCGTCTCCTCACGACGGTGAACGGAAAATCATTCTGAGCAGGCGTTTCAGGCACAAGCAAGTTCGCCTCCCCTTCTTCGGTCATTAAAGTGGCTTTACTCACCTTGAACGAGAACCCGGTATAGGAGCCGGGAGGCAATCGCCCGGACGCAAGAAGCCTTTGCCTCTGAATGCTTGAGGCCTTAAGCTCATGGAGGGGACCGGTGAGAGGGAACTCTCTCCCGTCAGAACTGACCGCAAAGACCGCTTCGATGGTGAACCTGAGTCTTTCTGCTTCTTGAGGGAAAGGCTCCAAATAAAGGTAAACCTCCCCTTCTTCGTCAAGAGGAGGTAGAAACTTGGTGAGCGCGGCCTGACAGCCCAACAACGGTAAGAAGCAGATGAATAGAAAAGCTATAGTCTTTTTCAACGGGGCCTCCTTTCTGAGGGAAAGAGGAAAAGGCATAGCGATTGCGTCAGACTTATACTTCTATAAACTCTAAAACGGCTCCTGAAGTAAATGGGGTAAGGCCAGTATTTTCCAGGGAAAAATCATGTACCTGAAAATCGAGATCGATGCACTGAAAACAGTCCAGGAGTAAGGCTACGGCTATGAGGTCCGTTTCGTTTAGCGTCAGACGGTTACGTCAGGTTCTAAAGAGGAGGAATCTAACCGTTGGACGATACGAACATCGTTACCGTTCCCGATGGACGAAACCCCCATTCTCCGAGTAATTTAACCACCAAGCATCCCCGAATTCAACTAAAAAAAAGGGCTGGCATTCCTGCCAGCCCTCAGGGCATCTCGATTTGGTTCTGATTTACTGCTTACCCTATGCGCTATGCCATCTTAGGCTTTGCTATGCGCTATGCGATCTCTCTATGTTAATCCTGCGCGTGGCACTTGTTGCAGAGAACACGCTGATAGCCGCTTGCGCCAAACGCACTTGCCGGACGGCCATAATATGCAGCTTGCCATTCAGCAGAAGTACGACCTTGAGCAGCGGAAGCTGCTGCACCGTTGTCGGTGCCCGGGTATTCGGCATTTCCAGAACCATCTGCTATAGTGATAAACTCGTAATTCATACCCCACCGTAACATGGACTGGAATCCAGAAGCATGTCCTCTATGACATGACAGGCACATTACCTGGTCACCGCTATTAGGACCAGCAGTTGGTGCGCCTTGTTTAGCAAGAGGCTTGAGAACAGCATAGTCACCGCTGTTTGTTGCGAAGGGCACAAGCGAGAGGTATGAGCTGGCAGCTGTACCGGTCATGATACCCGAAGAGACGTAGCTTCCGTAATTATTAATGATGGTTGAGCTCATAGCTTGATCAATAGGGTGAACGTAATTGCCTGTGCTGTGAAAAGTAGCATGGCAAGCCCCACACCAATGACCCCAGGTTGTTGAACCACTGACAGTACCAACCCCATAAGCAACTCTCGTCGCGATAGCTGCGGCTTCTGCTATACCATAGCCAGGCGCACTCGCTAGCGGAACACCAGGATAAGAAATGGCTGTTGTTCCAGCATCCTGACTATAATTCAGGCCCGCCAATAGTCTGTAAGAGCCAACTGCTTGGGTCGCCGTGGGAACAGGACTGGTGTTAGAAGAACCAGAAGCTATAATCGGAGCACCTGACGTTGCGATGGTATAGGTGGTATCTCCGCCAATCCTTCTGTATTTTCCATGTGGATCATGGCAGCTGTTGCAAGCCAGTTTTGCCGAAGGAAATGTTCCACCGGGAGACTGTGTATAATTGCTGTCTACTGTCAAACCGAAATCGGCAGCAATCACATTGTGGCCATGATCTTGACCATTTTCAGTAACACTGCTTGGATGCCCTGCATAAGTGTAGGTCTTCTGCAGCCATGCGAAATCCCCGCCCACATTATAGTCTATGGGAGCTGCTCCGGCACCTGGAAATGGGTAAGTCATGACGTGGTAGCTACCCGTTGCCGCATTGGCATGGCAGTTCAAACAGGTTGAACTATAGTCTGTTCCTTGCAAAAGAGCTGTGCCACCTGTTTTCGGAGCATGCATAGAATGGCATCCGTCACAGTCCGCAACACCGCCTGAATGGAAGGCATAAGCCATCCCGCTTAAACCGATGGTTAACAAGGCCGCAGCCAGGATAACCAAACTTAATTTCAGTGCTTTCATTCCATCCTCCTAATTATTGTTTTGATTTTTTGTTTTCACTTATTACTTATTACTTCTTACTGCTTACTGCTAACTTTTATTTCTGTTTTCGATTGCCCTTTACCACCCCCTTTGCTATTGAATTAATGTCTAATCGCCTCCGCCCCCCTCACACTACATGGAACAGGAGGGATTTTCTTCACCCCAAACTCATCTTCAACAGGAGCCGAGGTAAAGTTCAAAAATGGAGCAACTCAGTTATACGTCACCTTAAAGACACTGATTCCCTTGTTCCCGGCCTGGGTGACGTAAACCCTGTCCTCCCTGTCAACGACAACGTCCTCGGGCGCGATCAGAAAGCCGGGTCTCCAGCCCCTTGAGCTAAACTGGTTTAGAAAATTGAAGTTTTTGTCGTAAACCATCACCGCGCATTTCAGCTTGTCAACGACGAAAATGTTTCCTCTCTCATCCGATGCAATACCCGCCACAATATTGAATTTCCCGGGTGTCGAACCGGATTTGCCAAAATAGGAGACTTTGCGGTCCGGAGTGATCTTGTATGCCCTGAAAAGAGGTGGAATCGTAAAAAGAAAATCTCCATCCTTATCGATACTGAAGGCATCCATCATCGCATCCTGCTTCTCCTTCTCTTCTAATTCGAGCATCGGAAGGATGTCATAGACCTCTTTGAAAACACCATCGCTATCCGTCACCACCACGACCATGGTCACCAAGCTCGCCAGATAAAGATTTCCTTCCCGGTAAACCATGCGATTCGGTAAAAACTTGGAATATTGGGGTGGAAGATTCTTGACTGCGATTATTGATTTTGGCTCTCCTCTGTAATTGCAGCGGGTAATCTCGTAACCGGTGTCGATCGTTTCTGACCATTTGTACGAAAGCAGCAGGATGTTCCCATCCTGATCGAGTGTGAGGTCAACGATCGTTCCGAGATCTAAGTCGTCGCCAAAACTGTAAACCTCCATGCCCGTCGCATTAAACACTCTGATAATGTTTTGATAGACGACATAAACCTCGTTTCTTTCCTGGTCGACGAAGATCCTGGGCCAGCTGAAGGAGATCGTTCCGGTGAAGCTGGAGAGGTTATAAAGGTAAGTCCCCTTCACGGGTTGCGCCTTTGCAGTTGCCGCCGGCAAGACCAAAAGGACAATCGCTATGATGATCAATAATTGTTTCTTCCTGTATCGCATGGGCATGGCTCTTTATAGAGCAACCCCCGTGCCAAGTCCCTTCAAGCTTAGGCAATGGACTTCCTTTGGCATTTCGACGAAAAAAGCTTTTAATTCAATGTATTACCGGAGGCAAAAAAAGGGCATAATTTTACCAGTTCTTGCTTTTTGTGAAAACCAATACTTATTAGCGAGATATCCCGCACCCCTGTGGATTCTCCCACAGTCTCAACTGTCCGGCATGGCGCATGGCGCATAGCGTCAAGGCAAATTCATTAAAAGATTTCAAAATAGGGGAAATCGTATAATCCAGATGAGAATTGAGGGTTCAAGAATCAAGGAATTGAGGGATTGAGGGATTGACGCAATGCGCTTTGCGCTCTACGCCATGCGGTTCCAGCGGTTACGACTCGAGGATGCCGAACTTCTGCATTCGGTACCGGAGGGCGTCTCGACTGATATCCAGCAGTTTCGCTGCCCTGGTTTGGTTGCCGTTCGTCATCTTAAGGGCTTGCTTCACCAGGGCCTCTTCTACCTTTTCCATCGAAATTCCTTCCGGTGGAATTCGGATTCCTTCGATGACCCCTCCCTGTTTCGAAGCCTGTCCAAGAATCTCGATCGGCAGATGCTCCATGAGGAGCGTATCTCCTTCGACAAGAATCATCGCCCTCTCGATCACGTTTTTCAACTCCCGTACATTCCCGGGCCAGTTATAATTTCCAAGGAAGTCCTCTACTCCTTTTGAAATTTTTTGGACATTCTTATGGAATTCCTCGTTGTATCTCTGCATGAAATATTTCGCCAATGGAAGGATGTCACTCGGTCTCTCACGAAGGGGCGGAATTCTAATGGAAGCGACATTGATCCTATAAAAAAGATCTTCTCTGAACTTGCCTTCCTCTTTCAGCTTTAGAAGGTCCTTATTGGTCGCTGTGACGATTCTCACATCCACCTGGATATCCTTTAGTCCACCGATTCTACGGAACGTCTTCTGCTCAACCAGTCTTAGAATTTTCCCTTGAAGGTTCAGGCTCATGTCCCCGATCTCGTCCAAAAACAGAGTCCCTCTATCCGCTACCTCAAGCAGGCCCTTCTTCACCTCCTTGGCATCGGTGAAGGCTCCTTTTTCGTGACCGCAAAGTTCATTCTCCAGCATCTGTTCCGGAAAGTTGGCACAATTGACGGTAATAAAGGGGGTATTCTGTCTTTTACTCCGCTCATGAATAAGGTGAGCGATCACCTCTTTCCCCGTTCCGCTCTCCCCTTGAATCAGTACCGTGGCAGTCTCGCTTTGCGCAATCTTCTCAGAAATCTGAAGAACCCTTCCCATCTCCTGGCTCACGGCGATCAAGTTATCGAAACTATACCAGCTTCTCTGTTCCCTCCTGAGATGCCTGACCTCCCTCTTAAGCTGCGAAGCTTCCAAGGCCTTCTGGATGGACAAGTAAACTTTACTAAAGTCGAAAGGCTTGCTGATGTAGTCAAAGGCCCCCAGCCTCATGGCTTTGACCACCTTATCTACCTCGTCGAAAGCCGTGATCATGATGGGAACGATCCCCTCGTCTATCTTCAACGCCTTTTCGAGGACTTCATAGCCGTCCATTCCCGGCAGTTTGATATCGAGAAGAGCTATATCCGGGGCTTCTTCCTTCACTTTTTCCAGAGCCTCTTCACCCGTCTCTGCCAGGAGCACTTCGTAGCCCTCCCTTTCCAGGTTTTGCTGAAGGGTCCACCGGATGAGATACTCATCGTCAACGACTAAGATTCTTGCCTCAGCCATCGTTTCACCGATAAAGACGCAAAGCGCATGGCGCATAGCGCCGAAGACTTTTATTCGTGTTCTCAATTCTTAACTGCCAAATTTTCAAGTTTTGGAATCTAGATGTTATCATCATCTCGAACTTGCGCTATGCGCTAAGCGCTCTGCGCTAGTTGACGGCCGGAAGGGTAATGATAAATTTTGTTCCCACATTGACTCGGCTCTGCACGTCTATTCTTCCCCCATGCTGCTCCACGATATTCTTGGTAATGGCTAACCCCAAACCCGTCCCGTCCGAACGGGTTGAGAAGAAGGGATTGAAAATCTTGTTCAAGTTCTCTCCCGGGATTCCAACTCCGGTATCCTCGAATATGATTTGGACCTCACGGACCTCTTTCCCATCGTCTTTCCTCTGGGGGAGGGCAACCGTCGACACGGTAAACGTCCCCCCCTTGGGCATTGCCTTCTGGGCGTTGAGAATGATATTCAGAAAAGCCTGCTCCATGGAACTGGGATCGATCATCGTCTTGGGAAGGGACGAAAATAATTTCTTTTCAATTCTGTAATCCGCTGGCATTCCTCGTTGCCTGACAAAGAAAGAGAGGACTTTATCGACCAATCCATTGATGTCCGTAGGCAAGTAATTTGCCGGGACGGGCTTGGCATAGTTCAAGAGGTCCCTCACCAGCCGTTCCAGTTTATAGATCTGTTTTTGAATCTCTTCAGTGACTTGTGTTCGGGGATCCTCTTTCGGAAATTTCTCTGCCAGGATTTGGACAGCCCCTTGAATGCCGGCCAACGGGTTCCTAATTTCATGGGCAATCCCGGAGGCCAATTCGCCGATCGAGGCCATTCGATCAGCCCTCTGGATCAGTTCCTGATGGTATTGTTCTGCCTCCTGTTTTGCCAAACCAAGTTTCTCGATCATGATGTTGAGATTCTCAGCCAGGCTCCCCATCTCGTCTCTGCCTTTCACGTTTACTCGTACGGTTAAATCACCCTTCGCCGCTTTTTTCATCGTTTCGGTCAGCTTCTTGATCGGAATATTGATGAATTTTAGAGAGAGGAGTCCCAACACGAAAGACAAGAACCCGATCGTAATGACGGCAAGGATAACCGAATGGATCTCAATCTTCCAAAGCATCGTATCCATTTCTTTCAAGGAATTGGCCACGGTCAGGACTCCAATGATCTTCCTTTCTTGGGCATGGCATTGAAAACACTCTGGCCGGTTCAAAATAGGGGTATTGAAATAGTAGACTCTTTCCCTCTCTATTTTTCCATCTTTGAGCCGAACCTTTTCTTCCCGAATAAAATAACGGTTTTTCAAATAAGCCTCGACATCTCCAACCTGCTTATTTAATTCGTCCTCCTGCGTTGAAGCTTTTATCGTCCCCTCGAAATCGAAGAGGGAAATCTTCCGGACATCCCTGTAAACGGCGAAGGTCCTCAAAATGCGGTGCATATCGAAGTGTCTTCCCTTCTCCATCGCCCGGATGACATTCTCTTCGATGAACTCTGAAATAATCTTTGTTTTGTCTTGAGTTAATTTTTCTATGCTGGCTCCGTGAAGACTCGTGTTCCACCAAACATTAAACGAAATGGCAAAAATCAGGATCAGACTGGTGATAAAGATCACCTTAAAGAATAGGGAAGTCTGCCCGGGGATAAACCGCATCGGTTCTCCAAAAAAGCCTTAATCTCTTTTTAAAACGGCCGAATTGCTTAGAGGGGATACTATCACTGTTATACGTTGTATAGCCTTTTATCTACAAAAAATCAACCAGGGTTGACCGGCCATAATCCGTAATCAAAGAATCTAACCAGGCATCACAAGCGCAATAACAATGCCTAAGGCGGCGAGTTACGGTTTCACCAATTTGGAGAGGTCGATAGATTCCCAGAAACCGTAGCCGCAGCCTTCAGGCTGTGAGTCAGTGTGCCAAAAGTCCGTTTACTTTGCTTGTCATTCCGGACTTGATCCGGAATCCAGTATTTTCAATCCCGCCAAAGGCGGGACTGGAGTCTACCCCGTACTTGATACGGGGCGGGAACGACGGTTACGTTAGAAATCCCACCTCGCGATGGCTGGAATTTCTAACGGGGCCTACGATTTTGGTTACGGATTACGGGTGGGCAACGGGAAATAGAAAGCCCTGGATATCGGTGCGTGAAGGAAAGTTTCTGCTCTTTCTCACGGAGACTTTTTCGTTGGGGGGATGCCCGAATGGACAGAGTTCGACTCGGAGTAAAGCTTAAAAACCTTGCAACTTGGACAATCCCTCTTTATGCCCAGCAAAATTTCGTTTTGCGTATAGACAGTTTCCCAGCAGGGTCTCTCAGGATTGAGATAGGCTGTACAGTCGGGATAGACATGCTTCGAACAACCAAAGATATCCCAGCAAGGTATCTTACCGTCCCAGAAGCTTGCCATGTCACCCCCGACACTGCTTAACTTTATTCTATACCGCAAAAAAAAGCAATGGAAAAATGTAGTCTACAATTCGTAATCAAAGAATCTAACAAGGGTGAATAATTCCGGCGGGTTTGACGCCCTGTTGGAATTTCCGGAGAGGCTCACGCAGACTGAAGCCCGTGCCTCCGATTTGACCAAGGATTACGTGCAATTATGTTCGTGCCGGAGTTCTCAGGATGGTGAAGAGATCAACAAAGTCTACGGCGAGCCAAGGAAACGGGGGCACCCTTAGTGATAAGTTCTTTTGTCTTCTTCGATAATTGCAGTGACATCGCGGGCTTTCTCATTTTTTCCGTAAAAAGGACCTCCCGGGTTGCCCTGGTCCAAGTAAGGCCGCTGAATCTTTATCCAATGCTCCGAGGTGCTCAGGTCGCTTGCGCCGTCCAGGATAAAATAGGCTTCTTTAAGCTCCTGGCCCGAAGGGAGTTTCACGGGATTTCTTCCCATCCCTGGCACCCTGTACTCTCGGGCAATACCGCGGTAAAAAGCGACGACGTTTTCAAACAAATCGTTGGTCGTAAATACGATCACCTTGGGGGACCTTGTCGCTGTGGGCCCGGTTCCTGATTGTTTTGCCTCGTAAACAGCCTCCAGCTTGGCTCCCGGATAAACCTTAAACGACGTCGAAAAGCCGGGTGACACGATGGCAAAAACCAATGCAGGAGTCAAAATCCATATCGCTTTTTTCATCTTTTCTCTCCTTCTTACCCCATAATTTTGACCCGACCATGGCGCTCTGTCAAGACTTACAACTTTTTTGAGCCGCATGGATTAGCGACAATTCTTCCAGTGTTATATGAAATAGGCAATCTGGATTGCGCAAATTCTCTCATCCTTCTGCGGGAAATAACCTAATCTGAGCAAATAACATTTTCTACCGGATTCTCTGGAGCAGCAAGAAATAAAAACAGTGATTCATATCAAAGGCTTAAGCAATTTGAGAATATTTATAAGGGAAGGGTTGTCCAAGGTACACATTTTGCTAATAACCTAATGCCGCATCCTGGTGTCCTCGAAATCGCGGCGTCCCCAATTTTGCAGTGAAGGGCATCGGCCTTGTTGCCGACCGGGGCAAGGACCTTGGGGAATAGAAAGAATACGAAGGAGAGAATCCGTGGCGATTAAGATGTTAGTTCATTCCGTTATGATTGTCTTTTTGTCTTGGGGGCTTCACGCTCCCGCCTTTGCTGAAGGTTCATTTCCCGTCAAAGGCGGAAGCCTCCCCGGTATCCGTCTTCCCATTCCTAAAGATTCGAACGAAAAAAAATATTTAGGACTTTCAGGAGATGGCTTTTTTAAAATTCCCCAAATCAAATCAAAAGGTGTCCTGATTAAGATTTTCAACCTCTATTGCCCTATCTGCCAAAGTACAGTAGCGACCATGGGTGAAATATATCGTCAAATTGAAAACAATCCAGACCTAAAAGGCAAACTGAAATTAATCGGTATCGGGACAGGGAATAGTCCCTTAGAGATAGAGGTCTTTAAGGAAAACTATAATGTCCCTTTTCCCATCTTCCCCGACGAGGATTTCAAGATTCACCAGGCTTTGGGAGAGGTAAGAATCCCATTTTTTATTGCCGTCAGGATCGAGGGGGATCGTCCTCCTCAGATTGTTCAGACCCATCTGGGCGGGATTACGGACGCAAGGGCACTTTCAGATTTAGTGGTTGAAGCCTTCGGGATGAAGCACGAGGACTTTCTGACAACCGAAGCTACATCCTCACTCAAGGACCTCCGGCCGGGTGTCGGACTGTGACAAAGGTTTTTTAAGGGAGTGCCGCCATTCAATCTTGTAAGATTTTAGTCGCCGATGATGAATATTTGATCCGCTGGTCCCTGACTCAGGCCCTATGCCAGGAGGGCTACGAGGTTGTTTCGGTTGAGAACGGGAGGAAAGCCATCGAGGCAGCCACAGCGCAGCACTTTGACTTCATCATCACTGACTTGATTATGCCGGAATCTGATGGATGGGAGGTATTGGAAACGGCGATACAGGCTCAGCCTCCGCCTCGGGTCATTGTCATCACGGCCAGGGGAAATGAAGAGACGGCAAGGACGGCCAAAGAGAAAGGGGCCTGGGCTTACGTAGAAAAACCTTACATCATTGACCCGATCAAAGAAATCTTGAACGCTTCGCTTTCCGACCATCTCTCACGATCTTTCCTTCCCCTGCCACAGAAAACCTGACTTGAAAATCATTTTACGTTTGCCTAATCCGTCCGTTTAAGATAAAATTTTGAGGAATAGAGGAATAAAGGAGAACCTTAAATGAAAAAAGAAACGGTAATCTTGTATGTGGTCATCGCTCTTGTCGTTGGATTCGTCGGCGGAGCCGTAGCGGGAATTCTCTGGATGATCAAAGGGGCCGAAAAGACCGCCATGGTCCAAAAACCCCAGATGGCTCCCCCAGGGGCTCCAGCGCCGGCATCTCCCGCCCGGAATTCGATGGAAGTCGCTGCTCAGATCAAAACCCTGGAAGAGATCATCAAGAAAGACCCTAAAAACCTTCCAACCTGGAAAGAGTTAGGGGACCTTTATTTCGATTCTGACCAGCCGAAAGAGGCCATAGAGGCGTACAGCCATTATCTTGCCGCCAAACCTGATAACCCGGATGTCAGAACAGATATGGGGATTATGTATAGAAAACTGGGGCAATTTGATAGAGCCCTCGAAGAGTTCAGAAAGGCAGCCCAAAACGATCCAAAGCATGCGAACAGCCGTTACAATATTGGCCTCGTCCTCCTTCACGACAAACACGATCTGAAAGGGGCGATCAGGGCATGGGAAGAATACCTGAAAGTGGATCCGAACAGCGAAAGAGCCCAACGGATAAGGGCCCAGATCGAGAAAATGAAAACGATGCAGCTACCGGCCAAATAGGACTCCGGATTGCGGATTACGGAATACTTATTTCTGAATAAGGGAAAAATACAAAGAATTTTACGCTATGCTCTATGCGCTGTGCGCTATGCGGATTTAACAGACGATGAAACAAGACGACGAAGAAATCGAAGAAGCGAAAGAACTGTTTAAGGAAGGGCTGAAAAAGATCTTTCAGGCCGCCCAGAAAGTTGTGGAGAAGGTCGTGGAAGGTTTTCGCGAAGGATATGCCATCGACGTCACCAAAAAAGAAAGTGACTAAAGTTAAAGATTGCCAATAATTCACCGACAACCGGATAATCCTGACACCAAAATCGCCTGTTCTCCTCTCAAGTAGCTTTGCAAATTCTTTGTTGTCCATTATTCTTGACTTTAGCTCACTTTAGTCACTCTAGTTCACTTCAGTCACTTTAGCTCATTTTAGTCATTTTTATTATTCTTTCATCACTCCTACTTGAACGTTCCTGAATCTGGCAGGCGCTGTGCCGTGTCCCACGTGCGCCACCTGGCCAGGCTCTCCCTTGCCGCAATTGGGCGTCCCCCACAGCTGCCAGTGATCTCCATTTCCGATCGCGTCACAAGAATTCCAGAATTTTGGAGTAATTCCGGTGTAGGTCGGATTCTTGACCATCTCACCAAGTTTACCGTTTTTGATCTCCCAGCCGATCTCCGTTCCGAATTGGAAGTTTATCCTCTTATCGTCAATCGACCAACTTCGGTTGGTCGTTAAGAAAAGCCCCTCCTCCGTATCCGCGATCATCTGATCCAATGTCCACGCTCCGGGTTCCAGATTGACATTCGTCATCCGGATTAGAGGAATACGATTCCAGCCGTCGGCTCTCATCGTCCCGTTGCTCTCTTTTTTCAGGTGGTGGGCCGTCTCCCTCGATGTTAATAGGTTCGTCAATATCCCGTTAGAAAGGATGGGAACTCTTTGAGCCTTTACCCCTTCATCATCGTAGCCGAAAGTTCCCAGCCCACCGGGACAGGTAGCATCCGCAACGATATTGATCAGCTCTGAGCCATATTTGAAATGACCTACCATCTCGGGTTTCAAGAAACTGGTGCCGGCATAACTTGCTTCGGTCCCGAGAATGCGATCCAGCTCAATGGGATGGCCTATGGATTCGTGGATCTGCAAGGCCAGCTGGGAACTATCTAAGATCAAGGTGGTTGTCTTAGACGGGCAGGGCTTTGCTGAAAGAAGCTGGGCAGCTTCATCGGCGATTCTTTCTGCCCTGTCTTGAAGGGCTAACTTCTCAACCCACTCATAACCTTGCGTGGAAAAATTCCCGCGAAAAGAGTTGGGATAAGAACGGACTTGTACCTCACTTCCCTCAATGGCTGTGGCGGAAATGCCTGCTCCGCACTCGATAATTTCCTGCTCGATATGAGAACCCTCTGTGGAAGCGAATGTCTTCTCGGTTTTATAAGAACCCATGAAGGCTTCGGAGATCTTCACTTTTTTATTTCTGCGCAGGATCTCGTCGGCTTTCAGAAGAAGACCGAGTTTCATTTCAGGAGCGACACTAAAGGGATCGATAGAAATTGGGGTTTTATATTGATCGACGATGCGAGAAGCGGACGGGAAAACGATTTCCTTCCCTTTGATCTTTGAACTGGCTTTGGCAATCTTCAGCGCCCTGGCAAAAACTGCTCCCATTTCCCCCTTCGTTACTTTTGAGCTGCAGGCAAATCCCCATGCGCCTTGGTAGAGGACTCTGATTCCGAAGCCGAAATCCTCGTCGTGGGTCAGAGCCTCTACTTTCCCGTTCTTCACTTCGATCTCTTCACTCTGGCGACGGACGACGCGGATATCGGCATAGGTCACCTTTTTCAGCTTCGCCAGATCCAAAATATTTTGTGCTAGCGTCTTCATACCTTGCTCCTATATGCATAGCGCATAGCGCATAACGAAAATTATTTTAAAGAATTACTAAAGTTCGTAATTTGTCTACCGAGATAATCAAGCTTGTCTAAAAGTTTATCCAAAGATTCTTTCGATACCAGACCCCTGCTTTGTAGCAGAATTAAAATATTGGCAACCTCAAAAGCAGATCTGCGAGCCATATTTAGAAACTGTTTAAATTCCCTTTTAGAAGAAGACCCGGAACCTTCTGCTATATTGTTTGAGATGGACATTCCTGCCCCTCTGAGTTGCTCAGCAAAACGGAATAATCGTTTCTCTTCAAGTCTATCCGCTATATCACAGAGTTCGTTATCAATCTGAATTGATAATTGCCATATTTTTAGGTCTTGGAATCTAAACTTAACCATCGTTTTGAATCCGCTACGCGCTCTGCGCTATGCCCTATGCGAAGTTGTGTTATAATGCCGACACTCCCGAGAAGTTGAATCCGTCTATTTTGACGGCAGGGGCCACCGTGCCGGTAACAAAACGCCTTGAGTAGACCGTCCCTTCAGAGCAAATCCTTCGATCCCTTGATACGCCTCTCACCCGAGAAAGCGCTTTCAGAACGGATTCTGTAAACCTCAGATTCTTGACCGGTTTCTTGATCTCTCCCTCCTCAATCAAAAAAGTCCCGTCTCGGGTCATCCCCGTGATCACGGCCTTCATCGGCTCCACCACATTGGTGTAATGGAATCGGGTCACATAAATTCCCCTTCGGACCGATTTGACCATCTCCTCCAAAGAGGATTCTCCCCCCTTCATAAAAAGGTTAATCGGGATTGGACCTTCCGTATTGGGCGCGATCAGGCCATGCCCGGTAGATTTTTTCCCTTCCCGGCCTGCAGTGAAAGAATCGTAGGTCACTCCTTTCGCCACCCCTCTGTCAAAAAAGGTGACCCTCTTCTTCGCAATGCCTTCGAAGTCGAAAGGAACTTGCAATCCTTCCGGGTCAAGCCCGTCATCGTAAACGGTCACCTTTTCATCCACCATTTTTTCCCCGAACCGGTTGGAAAAAAAACTTCGACCTTCCTGGACAGCCAACGCATGAAAACCCAGATAGCCCAGGAACGATAAGAGCTCACTCACCGCATAAGGCTCTAAAATAACCTCATACTCTCCCGGCTCCACCTGAATCGGTTCCTCTTTGGATGTCTTCCGGATTGCTTCTTGGGCCAAAGAATCAGCATCCAATCGATCAGGGTCCCTTGCCACAAAACTCGCATAGCCGGAACTTTTCTCATTTTCCACGATGAGATGAAGGAACAGGTCGGAAAATCTCTGATAGGCCTCCACCCCAAGGGAATTGACTACAGCCATCTCAACCTCTCCGTTCGAAAAGGCGCCAGAGCCTCTACACCCCTTTTCTTTCACCCGCCTCAACAACTTTTTGATCATCCTCACCTTGGTACCGGGTGTGAGGCGGCTGATGTTCTCAAAAAAGGTTTTCGTCTCGGGAAGGGATTCGGGCCCCGGCAAAGAAACAAATTCATCGTTGGCCTGTTGAACCTTGGCCAGGGCAATGGCCTTCTGAAGAGATTTTCTTAACGAAGAGGGCCGAAGGATATTGGTTGTGACCACGGCAATCTTTTTCCTCAAAACCACCCGGAGGATGACCGTTTGGTTTCTCTCCGCTACGTGCTGGTGAACGGCAGAACCCGCAAAACGGGTGAGCGAGGAATCCTCCGTCAGGAGGACGGCCTCCGTCTGATCGGCAACGGATTCTTGAACCACTTTTCTTAATAAATGAACCGCAGACTCCCTATCAATCATCCTCTGAATCCTCCTTACTCTTCTCTTTGATCCCCCTTACCTCGAAATCGAGATAAGTGGCAGAAATCCTGAGAAACGGGACACACAGGCGGGTGAGAAAGCTTTAGAGCGCAACCTTTTAAATGTAAGACTGGAAGACTTCAATGTCATGAAAGAATTGAATTCCTTGTGACGACGACAATGACCTCTAACCTTAAATGTGCGCATTCTAAAGCTTTGGAA
>DBZJ01000113.1 GCA_002311635.1 Syntrophaceae bacterium UBA1163 | reverse complement strand
TAATCTATGTCGTTTGTATTAGTTGCTGGAGGCGATAACCCGGTTTCTTACCTCTTCTTTCCTCGAAGTCGTGATTCTCGAATCTTACCCTAAAACAAAAGCTTTCAAACGGTAATCGATCGTTCTCAGAAAAAAATACAACCTTTTCCTTAAAAAAATACAGTACTCACTGTATTCATTTTTCTAACCCTATTGGCATATCCTTGATAGGGTGATGAGGAAGAATAACAGCTTAATAAATCTGCTTTTATTGATTAGTGTTTTGATCAAACTATTATTCTAATAGGTGGCGGGAGGCGTGGGATAGATGGACAGGAAATTTAGCCCGGAAAAATACGGAATGATGGTCTGCCCAGTCAGCAATGGATACGGGCGCATTTGGTCTCCCGATGAAGTTAGAGTTTGTCAAAACTGCGGAGGATTTGGGTTTATTATGGAAGAAGCGAAAAATCCTGATCAGAAAGACAAACCAATCGATTCAAGCGGGCAGTGGAGTTGTGAGAACAGAAAATGATTCAGGTTTGTTATTACAAGGGTTGTGGGGTTATTTATGGTGAAAAAGAGCCCCTATCCGATAAGCAAATAACACATGGCTTATGCCCAAAGCATCTTGAAATCGCCCTAAAAGAGATAAAGGCTGAAATGGAAAAACTGATGGATATGACTGGAAGCATCAGGGTATTAATCGTGGAAGATAGTACTCTTTTCCGGCAATTGTTCAAAGAGACGTTGCATGATCGATTCCCATCAGTTGAAATTTATGAAGCCATTGATGGAGAAGAAGCATTACTCCAAGTTGAGACTTTTCGTCCTAATCTTATCTTCATGGACATCAGGCTCCCGGGAGAAAATGGACTTGAGCTGACTAAAAAAATAAAAGCTCGATATCCGAATATAACCATCATCATTCTTACGGGCTATGACTTACCAGAGTACCGGGAAGCTTCGTCTCGATGTGCTGATTATTTCTTTTCAAAAGATTCATCGACCACGGAGAATATTTTCACATTGGTTGAATCCATCTTCCCAAATCGCGTATAGATTGTTATCCTCTCTTCCAAAAGAAAATCAACAACCTTTGTACAAAGCTATCTGAGCTCTTTACGGGCGGAAGCCATCACCCGGTTTCTTGCTCTTCCTTCTTATTTCTCAATTTCTACGTCCAATACAACATTCCAAATGTTAATCGATTGGCAAATGTCTCGACATGATCCCGTAGCGCGTGCAGTCACGGATAAAAGTTTGATTTCTGACTGACTAAGAAGTAGACTATAAAAAAGGAGGGGAAAACCATGTCCATCGATGAGAGTTTAATTAGGATTTTTGAATATGCTCTTCAACAGGAGGAAACAGGAAAAAGTTTTTTTCAAAATTCGCTTCAGAGAATGGGTTGGGGCGCCGCTGTCAGCGCCTTCAAACACTTGATCAAAGAAGAAGAACATCATATCCATTTTATCGAAGGGATTCTAAGCAATCTGAAAGAGGGTCGTTTGGTCGACCTGCGTAATGAGGAAGATGTGTTGTTGAAACCAACTAATTATTTCGACGAGCGAGCCAAATCAGAGTTTCTTCAACAATGTTTAGAAAGCTCAATGGTCCCTGAAGTGACCATTTTCAACACGGCTTGGCTGATCGAAAAGGATTTGAGCGAATTCTATCAAACGATGGCAAATCAGGCGCAAGGGAAAGCAAAAGAGGCACTTCAAATGCTCTGCAACTGGGAGAAGCAACATGAAAAGTTCTTCCGTGAATATCATGACAAATTCCATGACATCTATTCTAAGATGCCCTGGGGCGGTTGACCTCCGAGAACATCCACTGTCGCCTATCTGCTTTTATTCCTCCATAGGTGGAAGCGATAAGCCGGTTTCTTATCTCTTCCACTCTTCAGACCCGCATGGACTTTATCCAAGCAGTGTTTCAGCATGAAAACCTCAATTTTGAACGGTCAGAATATACGAGAAGTACGTCACGATCTTGAATTATCATTGACAAAGAGCAGTTGAATGAGTAGGATTCTTACAAATAACAGTTGCAGCATAATAATTGTTCGGTGGGGACAAAACAAAAATGCTGTTTCCACCGAACGCGCAGCCTTACCATATGCCACTCACTCTCGTCTTACTGCCAGGTTTAGATGGAACTGGAATACTGTTCGAACCCCTTCTGGATGAGCTGCCTCCTGACCTTAAGGCGTATGTCATTCCCTTGCCCAATGACTCACCCATGGACTATGGATCGCTTGTACCCACTATTGCCTCCTCGCTGCCGACTGACACTCACTTCATTCTTCTCGGGGAGTCTTTCTCCGGTCCGCTGGCTCTCATGGTCGCGGCCCCTCGCCCCCGGGGGTTGGTGGGTGTCATTCTCTGCGCGTCATTCATCCGCAACCCAACCTATCTGCCATCGTTTGTAAGTCACCTGGCAAGATCTTGGATTTTCCGGATGTCGCCAATATTCATTCAGGCCAAGGTCCTCTTCGCTGGCTATTCCAGTCCACGGCTCAGAAGCCTTTTGGCACGAGCACACTCGAGCGTCTCGGCGGAAGTCATGGCTCAACGAGTTCGCGCACTCCTCTCTGTCGACTGCACATCGGAACTGGTTACATGTCCTGTGCCGATTGCATATCTACGCGGCAGCCGAGACAGAGTTGTTCCCAAACGGAACTGGCGGCAAATAATGACAATCAATCCAGCCGTCCGCGAGTTCACGATTCGCGCGCCGCATCTGGTCTTACAAACCCAGCCTCGTGCCGCGGTTCGAGCCATTATGGCCTTTGCAGAAGAGATAGGTGGATTGAGGATTCGAAATCAAGATGATCCTTCGAGGGAAGATTCCGGGAACAGAATCTCTGATTGATGTCCTTGTCGAGAATGGAAAAGTCATCCGGGTTTCCCCTTGTCGAAAAGGATCTTCGTCTGATTTTGGTGAGGACGATCTCTATCTATGCCTAGGTTTTTTCGATCCCCAGGTGAACGGGTTTGCTGGCGTGGATTTTAATAGCCCTCGCCTTTCCAGTGAAGGCCTTCATTGGGCGGCCGTCTCTCTGGCTTCCACTGGCGTCACTCGCTTTCTCCCTACGCTCATCACCTCTTCCCACGAGAAGATGGTTCGTCAGTTGAAAATCATCGGCGAGGCCTTAAGCAATGATCCTCTTCTCCGGAAAATGTGTATCGGAATCCACCTCGAGGGACCTTACATTTCTCCTGAAGAGGGACCCAGAGGGGCTCACCTTCGAGAGTTTATCCGGCTCCCCGAATGGAAAGAGTTGGAGAGGTTTCAGGAAGCATGTGAAGGCCGGATCAGGTTTATCACTTTAGCTCCCGAGGTGAAAGGGGGAATTCCTTTCATCAGAAAAGCAGTGGCCCATGGAATGATTATTGGCATCGGACATACCAATGCCAGCGAAAAGGTACTAGATGAAGCTGTTCAGGCTGGTGCCCGTCTCTCGTGTCACCTTGGAAATGCAGCCCCGAGACCTTCTTCTCTCCATCAGGATCCCATTCGGAAACAGTTGTCCATGGATCAATTAATGGCAAGCATCATCGTTGATGGGATTCACCTCCCTCCTGACACCGTGAATGATTTTGTTCGGGCGAAGGGCTTGGATCGAATCGTCCTGACAACCGATAGCATGGCCGGGGCAGGAGCCTCTCCGGGAAAATACACATTGGGAGATTTAGAAGTGGAAGTGAGTTCGGACGGGGCAGCGCGATTAGCTGGCACTTCTCGTCTGACAGGATCTACGCTCACCATGGATCGGGCCATTACGAATGTCATCCGGTTTGCGGGGATTGATCTTCCTTCAGCGATTCAAATGGTCGCGAAGAATGCTCAAAAACTATTTCCAGAAGTAGGAGGGGAGATTGCTTCGGGACATTCCGCCGATTTCGTCCTTTTCGAGTATCAAAAGGAGCTGGTGGTTCGGTCCACATGGATTGAAGGGGAGAAGATATTTTAAAATGGAGGCTATGCCGTAACCGCAGTGAGGGGACAGGCGACCAGCTTCGGAAGTTTTAGAATTGTGGATTTTTAGGGGGTATGGTCAGGCATTTCTTAATTGAATGGAAATTTCAAACATGTTTGGATAAGATTTTAGAACAGGAGGATGACCCATGAAATGGTTTCGTTGTTTGTTGATCGCTTCTTTAGGTTTTTTTGTATTGGGGAGTGCTGAGGCAGGGACCTATTCTCTCAACCTTCGATATCAACCGTTGAAAGACCTCTCCTCTCTTCAAAGGAAGATTGGACCTACCCTGGCAATAGCCCCCTTTAAGGATGAAAGGCCGGAGACGTTATATATCGGTCTTCACACCAACCTTGAAGGAGATTCCACGTATTTCAAAAGTAATCCCTTTCCATTGGAAAAGGCGATCGGGGAGTCTTTGAGCGCCGTCCTTTCTCGTAATGGAATAAAAACAATTCCCGTCGCCCGGTGGGATGACAAACCTGAATCCTTAAAGAATATGGAGACCAATTCTGTTCTGATGATTGAAATAAAGAGATTCTGGACCGAAGGCAAAGCGTCCCTATTGGGAACGAAGGTCAAGACCGTCATTCAATTTGTCATCCATTTGGGGGTGAAAAAGGAAGGTAAGATTTTCACCCGAAACGTGGAAGTCGAGAAGGAGATGACGGTTCCGAGGTCGACGCCCGAGAGGGTAGAGACCATGATGAACCAAACGTTGACCGAAATTTTTGATTCTTATTTTTCCAATCCGTACTAAGAAACCGTTCTCCCGTCGGAGACTCTGTCATAATCGAACGGAGGCGGGGAAAACGGAACAAACAGCCGGATTCCAAAGTTTTAGAATGCGCCCGTTTGATGTTAAAGGGAATTGTCCTCTTCACAAGATAGTCAATTCCTTCATGGCCTTGCAGCCCCTGAGGTTCACGGTTGAGGTTGTAGAAAAAGTCT
>DBZJ01000066.1 GCA_002311635.1 Syntrophaceae bacterium UBA1163 | reverse complement strand
GGCTTAGTCGGTATGGTTACAGACATGAGATAGATGAAGATTTAAGATTGGCTCATCTTGTTATCTCTAACCTTAAAACGTGGATAAGGGGAATTTTTCACGGTGTGAGCGATAAACACCTTCAAGCTTATCTCAATGAGTTTACCTTTAGGTTTAATCGCCGTAGAACCCCAATGGCAGCATTTCAGACCATACTTGGATTGACTTCTAAGGTAGGAGATTGGCCTACCTATGAAGGGTTATATAGCGGAGAATGGGAGCACCCGAATCCCTTAGAATAGGTAGTTGGATGCGTCAACCGGACAAGCATATAATAATATTCTTAAATCAAGAACTCTGGCGATGAAGTTCGCCTTTAAGCGTCCTCTTATTGAGACGGGACTGATAACTTCTACTGGGTGACTGGTAGAAGTTTTTTTATTTTGCAGACGAAGCGGACTGAGGAAAATGAATAAGGTGGTTCGTGAATTGGGAAAAGAAATTGAAGAATTGAGCCGAGTGCTTAAACTGTCAAAGGTCGTTCAGTACTTGAAGGATAGAGAGAAGGAGAAAGGTGGGTTCAGTTTCGCCCCTGAGCTTTATCCCGACATCGAAGATACCTATTATGCCGTGAGAACCTTGCTATTATTGAAGGTTGACATTGATCGAGATAAAACGGCGAACTATTTAAGAAGCATCGATTGGAAGGAAGTTGGTTTTCCAAGGGCCGTTTATATGCTTCTCCATATCCATCTATTATTGGATATAGAATTACCTCGCCAACTAATCGATCTATCCAGTAAGGACTGGTCTGGGCTCGCAATGCTTGACGTTCAGTATTTTTGGGACGAAATAGGGAAGCTTCTCGGCCGGGCCTTGAAAACATTACATTCCTCGTCTTCTTTCCAGTTTCAAACGAATGAAAGCTTGCAAACCCTCCGAAAAAAGGTCTCAATTTTATTGGACCGAGACATTAACTTTGATAGCCAACAAATGGTTCGATGGGTTCAATTAAGTCAAAATGGAGATGGAGGATTTGGATTTTATCCTGAGACCACTTCCTATATGGAAAACACTTATTGTGCCCTTGAGATTCTGTCAAGGCTCGGTTCTTCGCCTATGCAGATTGAACTCTGCCGGAAATATATTCTTAGCTGCCAGACTAAAGGTGGGGGGTTTGGTAGAGCTCCTGCCAGCTTTCCATTTATTGAAAGTACTTTCCACGCAGTGCTGGGCTTGCTCCTGTTGGGGGAAATGGACAAAAAAATTTGAAGGAGTTTTTTTATGGGTTTAGCATCAGGAGATGTACCCCTTGATTCTTTCATGCATACCTATCAAGCTCTGCTGTCCCGAATTCAGGAGATCTGCGATCAGTTTCATATTGTCTCGCTGAATCGCCAGATTGAAGCCTGCCAAAATCTTCTCCAACAAGATCAACTGATTGATGTGGCTATCCTGGGGCAGTTTAAGTCCGGGAAAAGTTCTTTTCTCAACAGCCTGATCGGAAAACCTATTCTTCCAGTTGGGGTCATCCCCGTCACCACTACGATCACCCGCCTGCAATATGGAGAAAGAGAGAGAGTCTTTGTCCGACATTTTGACGGCCAGCAGACCGAGGTGGACATCGGAGCGATTGAAGAATTTACCTCGGAGGCCCAAAACCCTGCCAACCGGAAAAATGTGGAGTTGGTCGACATAGAACTCCCTTCTTTGGAAAAGTACGCCGGGCTGCGCCTGGTGGACACCCCAGGCTTGGGGAGCATCTTTAGATCCCACATTGAGACCTCCGAGAATTGGCTTCCGGAGGTGGGAGCAGCTTTGCTGGCCATCAGCTCGGACCGCCCTTTGGGAGAAGATGACTTGCAGCTCATTCGGGATTTACGGAAGCATACCCCCAAAATTATTCTTCTCCTCACTAAGACCGATCTTCTCTCTTACGAGCAGCAAGAAGAAATCGTCCATTTTTTCCGGGCCGCACTGCAACGAGAGCTTCGAGAGGAATTCCCTATATTTCCTTACTCCATTCGCTCAGAGACCGAACGATGGAGAGAAAGGGTGGAGAGCGAAATCTTCCGCCCTCTCTCCGTAAACCGGCAGGACGAGTTTAACAAGATTCTTCGGCACAAGGTCCAGTCTCTTGCAAGGAGTTGCCTCAGCTACCTGGAGATTGCCTTAAAGACGTCCCTGCAGGTGGATCTTGACCGCGAGCAACTACGGAAGCAGGTTCTGGATGAAAAAATAAATTATGAATCGGTCCGTCAGGAAATTACACTCATTACCAGGGAATATTCCTCGGAAACCCGTGGGATCATCCAGAACTATCTGGAAAAATTTGACCAGCCTCAGCTTATGAGAAAGATGGCAACGATGTTGCTCAAGGAGATGCCTTCCTGGAAGGGAAATCTCTCGAAGCTTACTTCTCAGTATGAGAATTGGCTAAAGGAAACGATGGCCGAAGAGATCAGCCTTATCTCTAAGACTGAACACAAGCATTTTTTTGGAACTCTTAAGAAAGCCCATGCCGGTCTCTCCAGAACCCTCGAAGCTTTTAGGACTCTTTTGAACGGAAACATCGAGAAGGTGCTCGGGCTGAGGCTTGCAGAAGCGGAGTGGAAGATCGAGGTAGCCGAACCCAGTCAGCCGGACATCCGGATAGGCCGAACTTTCGACTTTCATCTCAACTTATTCTGGTTCCTGATCCCCATGTTTATTTTTCGGAGTCTCTTTGAGAGACATTATCTAAACCAGGTTCCGAACATCGTGGTGGTAAACATCTCCCGTCTGGCTGCTCAGTGGGAAGATCGGATCAACAAAGCCATCGAGGAGATGAAGAAGCAGGCGCTGAAGTATGTTCAGAGTGAGCTGGCTACGATCGAAGCCCTTCTATCCAGATCCCACGGCCAAACTGATGAGATTCGGCGAATGATAGAGGAGTTAAAGGAAATAGTAGAATAGACATTTCTTAATCCATACTTTTGAGGCAGAAGCGCTGGTCACCTCATACCCATCCCCACATTAGGAAGACCCACAATAGGAACACACCAACAGCCGTAGTGACCATCGTTATTGGCACACCAACCCGGAGGAAATCCATGAAGCGAAGCGGTGCTCTTTGCTGTGCCCCTTGTGCCACGATTACGTTCGCCACACTGCCGAAGAGAGTAAGATTTCCGGCAAAGGTAC
>DBZJ01000093.1 GCA_002311635.1 Syntrophaceae bacterium UBA1163 | reverse complement strand
ACTAAATTTAGCACACTCTCCATCTCCCTTTGAGACATTTCTTAACTAAGAGCAAAATTATTGTCAAGAGGAATTGTTCGGGAGTGTTGAAAAGGGTTCTGTGGAATTCCGAATTTTCCTGGATAGAGGTTTTCGGAGGGCAATTAGAAGACAGGTCTATATCGAAAAAAGCACATGTAAATCAGGGATCTTTGCGCAAATACCACTTCTGCTCCTCTTCCCGGTTTTTTCTTGAGAAGAAAGTGTCCAATGGAGGTCACAGGCATCATAAAGGGGATCTCTATTGTAAAGCTGAAGAAACGACTTCCTTTACTCCCAAACGCTCCAACGTATCGTTATGTAGTTCTAAAGAAGATTTTATTTCTGCAATCAACTTTAGGGGAAGCATTTTATTTTTTGGAAGCTCCTTCCCGAGGAGAATAAGTGTCGTATTCAAACATTCCAAAATACCCCTGGTAAATTCTTTTTCCCCAGCCTCCCCCGAAAAGCGAATCACCCCATCCTGGTATTCGAATTCGCCGGCAAACGGATCTAAGAAACCGAAGGCCTCAGCCTTTTCGATCAGGGACTTCTTAAACGTTACAATGAAGGTTCCATTTCGAGAAGCAGCATCCACCAACCTCTCGGCAGTGGAAAGGGTTTCCTGAAGAATAGTCATCAGTTCTCTCATCCCTTCCTTACCCCCCGGCAGTGGTCTGCTTTCCACTACGGGTTTGCTTTCGACTGCGGGTTTACGTTGTGCAACGGGCTTACTTTCTGGAACAGGTCTCTCTTTCTTAAACATCTTGCCGTAACTTTTATACACATTTAGAAGGGCCGACTGTTTACTCACATTTTCCACAAATACGGGCATTGATTTTCGACCAAAAACAGAAGGACCGGATTCGGGAATGGTGAACATCTCCACAGGTTCTCCCCCTTCCACGAATAGAACCCCCAGGGCCTTCTTCTCTTTCGTCAGCACTTCAATGAAACCATCATGTTTATCTTCTTTAAACTTTAAGAGGAGGCGGTCCAATCGGGTAAAATCTGTGGATAATTCCTTAAAAAGAATCTCGTGTTGAAGGTGGTTGATAACGATAGCCACCTGTTCGGGTAGCAATCGGTAGACATTGAGGACCCCATTCTTTTGATTCGACAAAGTCATAAAAGCTTGGATAGCTTCCTGTCCGATCTTCCTCTCCGCGTTACTCCTTTCTTTTATCTCCGCATTGAGGATCTCTCCCGAATCGATGAAGATGGTCCCCTCTTTCTCGGGGAATTCAATTTCAAGGGTGCCGCTGAAGCCTTCTGTTTTTAGTGCCGATAGAAGGGCTGAGACATCCGTATAGGCTGTCAACAGATTTTGGTGTCTCACTTCACCTTTTGGAAGAATCATGGCTTTCTCCTTCATCTCTATTTTTGAAACCCTGTATTCCCACGGCTCTCTATAACTTCCCAGAGGAGAGAAATTCCATCATCACCCGAATGAACTCTTTCTTCTGAGCGTCACGCGGAATCTCCTCACTCAGCGCCTCGACCAAAGGTTGTGCTTGATCCTGGGGAAGGGACGCCGCGGTCATGCCCAGCTCATTGAGTTTGTCATCGATGATGACGGAAGCTACTGGCCCTACTGCCTTTTTAAGTTCGTTTTCCAATCTCACAAAAAAAGTCTCCCCTGCCAACTTTTTCTCAGGAGGTCTTGGACCTTCGGCTTTCACCAGCAATCCTAACTGGACAAGCTGAAGGATTGCCTTAGATGTTTTGAACTCATCCCAGTTGAGCGTTCCGCCGATTTCCGCGACGCTTTTGGTCCCGTTACATAGGGCTAATACATTCCATTGGTCAGCATTGATATTCTTATTCTCCGGGCTCTTTTGGAGAGAGAGACGAAAAGACGTACTGGGAGAGGGGATGGCCTCTTTGATCTTATCCCACTCCTGTTTTCGGTAAGACCAATTCAAAAGAAGTTGCTCCGTTGAAATGGAGATGGTTCTTTCCGACGGGACCTCATCCGGTTCGAACGAGGCCTTCCCGACTTTTAATCCCATCAGGGAAAAGAAAGCATATTCTCCGACAGCATTGTTCGCTTTCGCATGGGTGATATTGCCGAGCTCTAAATACAATTCTCCGCTTTCTTTCCCCTTCACCATAATCTTTCCGGTCTTTTTTCCGCTAAAAAGGGGTTTAAGAATGTCAAAGAGTTTAACTTGTGTTAGGTCACCGAGAAATAGTTCAGGCATAAAATTGCTCTAAAACGTTCTCTCTCAAATTAAGGAACTTTCCGTCCCTCACCTTCCTGAGGCATCGTTAAGTCGTCCTTCTGCGGAGCCTCTCGATGGATAGACGAATACTATCCTGCATACGCGAGATCGCATCGGCCAAATCTCCAATTTCATCTTTTGACTTGATTCCCATTTCTGCCCCTAATTCACCGACGCTGATACGGTAAGCTATCTCGGTCAGAGATTTGATCTTTCTCGTCACTCTGTGGACATACAGCAACATGATGATGCCAATGAGCACCAGGGTTCCTCCAAACACTCCAACCACGATATTTCTCGTATCGAAAATTAGATTTTTTATTCGATTTTCAAGTTGCTTTACCGAGAGCATAAAATCATCCGTATCGGCGGTGGTCACGATGCCGTAAGGTGTTTGTGCGACCGGCAAACAGGCCAATATTTTTTCTTTTAAAATACCGGTTTCAGTCTTCGAGAGATAAAAATCGGATGCCACGCGATGCTCCCCATGCGACCCTGCGGGGATGAGTTTCCCGAATTCGTCATACTTGTCTTTACCAAGTGTGCCATTGACCATCAAGCTGTTCACGGGTTGACCTTCCACGTTTTTGTTCCGGCTTATGAGGAAAGTGCCTACGGGCTCTCGCGTTTCAGGATTGAACCTGAGATACAAACTTGCCTCACCAGACAACGAAACGCGCTGAAAGATTATTTTTCTTAAACCAGGATCATCCGCCAAGTCTTCTCTCTTCAATTCGGGGTGGCCCAAAAGATATACCTCCACCTGATTAGCAATTGAGTTTGCCATTTGGTTCATCTCATTCTTGGCCCTCTCCGTGGCAGACTGTACATCCTCGCTGACGATTAGGCCGATGGCGTTATTGATGTAGCCCAGGGCGATCGGCCCGGCGATAACCAGCATAATTATGGGGACAACAATGATGATAAGGAATATTTTACCTCTTAACCCGAGCTTTCTCTTCTTTAAGCCAAAACTCTCCAATCCTGGGCCGGAGGCTTTTTCGTCCTTTGTCTTTGGAGGGGATGGGTTAGGACTCTTAGCCATCGATTTGGAAACCGTGATCACATTGCCACAGGACGTGCATCTAAACCTACTTACTTCTCCTTCAAATTTTTCAGGGTCTATCTCGTATTTTTTTCGGCATTTCTCGCATGCAACTATCATAATTTTCCTCCTTCTGATGTTGATGATCTAACAAAAACGATGAGGCGATCACAGAAAAATCTCTGCTCGCTTATCAGCCAAAATGAATTGCGCATCCCCATTCATCTTTGCTGCGGTCAGAGCTGGGTATTTGCGAAGATCCTAAGTCGAAATCGATCTTCTCTGGAATAATTCCATTGCGATGCATTTCTCACGTCGCCTCAATCTAATAAGTATCCTGAGTAGTTTTTGAGCAATTTCAATGCCAAACATGGTTCCTGCTATTTAACAAGTTGATTTCAAATGACTTTTCAAAATATCGGGGGTTATAGCGAAATGACAAATTTGACCTTTTTCGTCTGAATGGATAAAAATTTACCACTCCTTGGATAAATAATGGCTCTCAGTCTCCAATTTGAGACCAATTTTTCTTCCTTTGCCGGTCCGTCCTCTATAGGCACATTGCGAGCCCAATAAAGAACGGACGACCTACTACACTATCGAGGAAATTGTTCATCTTTGGAATCGCCCTTATGTTCCAATAACTTAGGTTTTTGAACATCTATAAACGGAGTATGAATGCCCCTGATAACCTGTGCCAGCTTTTCCTGACTGTATTGGGCATACCGTTTAGTCATCTCTACACTGGCATGCCCCAGAGCCGCACTCACTTCCGACAACTCAAATCCCAGTTGCAATCTTTGAGTTGCGAAGGAATGTCTCGTTGCACAATATACATTGATTACTGGAATGTCAAATTTTTGATGGGCTTTCACATTTGCACATTTCCACAAACGGTAGAGAGTGAAACTGTTGTAGGGCTTGCCTTTGTGGGTGAAGACAAACTCGCTCCCGTTCGGGCTGTCAAATATCCATTCGACTTCTGGAATTATCGGCCTGATCTTGAGCTGCTTCTTCTTGGTGAAGGGTTTTAGTTCGCCGTCCCTGTTGACCACGGTGCTGAGGCTCAGGTATCCCTTCTCCACAAAAACGTTCTCCCAGAGTAGCCCACAGGCTTCGTTCAGCCTGCAACCATACCACCTTAAGAAAGTGAATATCGGCAAGTGCTCCTTGGAAAGGAATTGAAAGACCGTATCCTGCTCCTCCATCGTCAACCATCTTATAACCTTTTCCTGTGTCTCGATCTTTCGGAATTCCGGCGGGTCTGGGATAGACTTCTTATTGAACCTGAAGAATGCTCTGAGATCACCAAGGATGTTTCGGATGTAGGATGGTTGAAACCCCTTCCCTTGAAGGTGTGCTATAAACTGGTCGATGTGGATGGTCTTGATTGTCTTGATATCCAGCTTGCCGAAGGATGGGACGAATAATTGCTCGACAAACCTTGCCCGCTCTTTCCATCGCTCTGTGTCTTTCTTGGTGAGTTCTGCCCACGTCCGTGCCGCCACGTCAAACTGAAAGCTTTTATCCTTCCCGAACACCCGTGGGTCGTATCCGTTCTTGTCAATGTACATCATCAGGTGGGTTGCCGCCTCTTCAGACTTTAGTATGTGGCCGTTCTGGTCTCTTTGGAGATGCACTTGCTTCCCATCATGGGTGAAATAGACCTGCCAGCGGCCCGGTCTGTTCTCCCTGCAATGGATGCCCTTGTCTTTGAGCATGTTCTTGCCGAAGGATAGATATCTCATAGACAATACCTGCCCATGCCGTCGGCTCCTTTCTATCCCCGACGCTACCGCAACCTACCCCGATTTGTCAAGTGCCGCAAACATCATTCCAAATAAGAAGAAGTCAACAGATATTTTCCCTTCTTAACCTTCATTGACATCCTTTCCCTAATTTGATACTTTTCAAAAAAGAGGTGAACTAACCCAAGAAAAGGAGGCTAAAATGGCTGAAATTAAAGAAGGTGATAAAGTCCGGGTGAAAAGTGGTAGCCCGATTATGACTGTTCAGGAAATAACAGATGGTGGGAAATTGGCTCTTTGTGTATGGTTTGATGAGAAAAATCAACCCCAACGTCTGAAATTTGCCTTGAACACGTTGGAGAAATACGGAGAAGAAAAAGTCGTGTCGTCACGGATGAAGAAGTCTGATTACCTTTAGAACCTGTTCAGGAACCCGGTGCCGGGACGTTTAAAAGGAATGTAAGGTTGTTTCTTAACAGGCTGGGGTTTGGGTGGCTCGGTCTCGCCCTCTTTCCCCAAACTGCCCTGTTTTCAAAGAGTTAAAAAACCAGCAAGCTGCTGTCCACAGTTCGTTCACACCACCTGTCCGCACCACAGCAACAGTGAACTGTATAAACGATCACCAAGTCTTTGTCAATAAGGAAGGCTTTTAACATGATCAAAAAGATAATTTACAATATGTCTGGGATTGAAGATAAGGTTAAGGGGGGGTTGTTTAGTTCACCTACTCTTCGCCTTTGATAGGAGCAAGGGACTAACGATTATGATAGAAATCATCAATGGCCCGGAAAGACCTTTATCTGGCGAATAGATTCACCACCTTTCTAAAAAAATCGGGGGCTGGCTGGCCCCCGATACGGAGGTTGAAATAATCCTTATAAAGCTGACATTATACAGCTAAAAGCTACTCCAAATACATTCCAAACATATCCCTGTGGTGGACCTTTGTAGCCGGGACTCCCATTACCCGCCCGCCAGGTCTGCGCTTCAACACTAAATCCTGTTCCTGTAACTGAATATACATCAATTCCACCAGCCGGAGGGGAAACTCCCCCTACATCGGGTGTCGCCTGAATAGGTGAAACAGAAGATATCGTGCAAGTAGGCAACGATGATGGCGGACACGATGAAGAAGTACAAAATGGTGTAGAAAAAATTATAGTACAATCAATCAACTGAGCATCACCGCCTTCATATACACAAGAACCTGTCCAGCCAGAACCAGTTAATATGCCTGATCCGTTTGAAACAGACGGAGAATTCAAATTGACAGTGAAACAATCAGAACAACCTGAAACCGATGCATCCCCGGCTTGTCCCCACACTATAAAGCTTCCGGCAACTGCTGAATACCCTTTAGGCCCCACAATCCTTGAAATAATTTAAGAGCCTCCGCAGAGCATGATACTGACTGGGTATACGTCCATGAAAAACTTCTTCTTCGTCCACTCGAGCTGTAACATGCCAACTCTCTT
>DBZJ01000111.1 GCA_002311635.1 Syntrophaceae bacterium UBA1163 | reverse complement strand
TTTTCTGGCATAGCTTATAAAGTTTACGATGTCAAGGAAAAAAATAAGGTCTTTCCCGCTTTACTCGCTAAGCGGGATATTTTTACAAGATTAATTCGAGGTAGTGAGTGATTTCGGAAAAGCTTGGGATCATTGGGATGTCTTTTGTGTGTTTAAACCCTTTTCGAACAGTTTTCATTTTTCGACAATTAGGATGCGACGTTCTACTATCCGGATCGAATGAGGTTCTGGCCCTGAAGATTTTCTCCTTTTTGAGAGAAAACTCTGCCGTCAGAACCTCCCTTTTGGTCCAACGGTGCGAGTAAGTCAGGACAAATGCAGAATATGAGTTTTATCAAGGGATTGAAAAGAAATTGGATAGGTAAATGGGAAAAGGCCCAAACTTTTTCTTGACTTTGTTTTACGGCATCGAGTATAAGTGCTTGTCATTTTTTTTCCAAAGGGCTTGCAAAATCTTTTCGTTTGTTATACAAGACAGTTTGTTCAGGCTCCGGGAAGGCAGATGAATCGATCTGCGTTTTTTTGACAACTCGGATGTCGGATGAAGGAGTAACAGATCCATGTGGGGTACTCTTCAAGTCGTCCTCATTTATGCGTTTCTCCTCGGGTCTCTTTACCTGCTCATCTCCCTGGGCTTCTCCATCATCTGCGGCGTCCTGAGGATCTTCCATCTGGGATATGCCTACCTCTTTACCTTAACCGTCTATCTTACCTGGATGTTTATGAAAGAATTCGGTTTGGGATTATTTCCTGCCATCCTCGGCATGGTCATTCTCCAGTTTGTTATTTCCATCCTTGTTTATAAGGGGATTATCATAAAATATGTGCAGCGGGAGGAGATTCTGCTGACAGGGCTTCTCTTGTTTTCCCTCATTGTGGAGCAAATCGTCAATTATCGCTACCCGATCCAGGCGGGCGTCTACATCCAGACAACCCTGATCAATGGAAGTTCTAAGATCGGAACGACCGTCATCTCCAATCAGCTTATAGTGGGTGCGGGAATCGCTCTCCTCCTCACCTTCTTATTTGTCCTTTTCTTTCTTAAAACCCGAACGGGTTTGGCGGTGCGCGCTATCTCCCAGGATATTTACAGCAGCAGGATCATCGGGGTGAACGTCGAGAGCCTCTATGTTTTCACCATGATGCTGGTCCTGATTCCGGTGATTGTCGGGACACTGATCCTCGCGCCGGTCTGGTCCGTGGAGCCGGGGATGGGTTCGCTTTATATGACCACAGCCATCTTGGTAGCCATTCTGGGCGGCTTGGGAAACATCAAAGGAACCATTATTGCCAGTTTTCTTATTGGTCTTACCCACGCCGTTGTGTCTTTCGTTCTGGGAGAGCCGCGATTTATGAACCTCTCTGCTTTAGTTCTGGTCATGATCATCCTGATGGTAAGACCGCAGGGGATCGCCAAGAGTGAGGCCTTATGGTAGACGCCGAAGTTAAAAGAGACCGGATCATCATCCGCCACAAAGGGAAAAAGTGGGACTGGATGCTGGAGCCCAGATACTGGAGGAATGCGTTTCTCTGGACCGCCTGCTTGCTCATCTTTCCCATTCTGTGCTACTTCTTCAGCCCCATCCTCTTAAATACTTTGATCACGGCCAATCTTTATTCCGCCATAGCCATTCCGCTGGCCCTAATGACGGTGGGAACGGGCCGGCTCAATTTTGGCCCGAATTTCTTCGTCGGCGTTGGAGGTTATACGGCAGCCATTCTCTCCATTGCTTATGGGTGGGGACCTCTCAAGACCCTTGCTCCCGCTATCCTGATCAGCTTGATCTCCGCTCTTCTTTTTAGTCCTCTCGTGATCTTGGCCAGGGGTCTCTACTACGTCCTCCTTACCCTCCTTCTACCCCTTGTCTTTCTCGAGGTCACCTTCATCTACTCGGATCTCTTCAAGGGTGACGTGGGCCTGGCTGGGATCAAACTATTGATGGACCTTGGAGACGTTAAAATCAATTTCCTAATGATCGCCTACCTCTCCATCTTCCTGGTGCTCCTTTATCTTCTCGTTGTCAACAAAATCCTTAAATCTCGTTATGGCCTGATCATGGCCACTATCAATGATGACGAAGAGGTGGCCCACGGAATCGGCGTCAACATCAACGCGGTGAAGATCCTGGCCTTCGTCTTCTCTGCCGGGATGATCGGCGTTGCCGGATGGTTTTATGCCCATTACTTTGGAACCTTCGCCGGGATCACCTATCTCCCGCTCACGTTCATGGTGAAGATCCTCCTCGTTATTTTCATCGGAGGGCGGGCACAGGTTTTCGGGTGCGTGGCCGGCGGCTATTTCGTTGCGTTTCTTGAGATGATCCTGATCGCCACCCTGGGCAATATCCAGCCCGTAGTGTTCCCGATCATTCTTTTTATCCTCCTCTTTGCCTTGCCTGAGGGCCTTTTCGGAATCTACAGGAAACGCCGGTACCGGGAGTATTTGCCAACCTTGCATGTACGGAGATAGAGCGAATGTCCGAGATTTTGAAAGTCAGAAATATTACGAAAAGTTTTGGGGGCCTCACTGCTGTCAACAAGATTAGCTTCGACATCAGTTCGGGAGAGACGGTGGGCCTGATTGGACCGAATGGAGCGGGCAAGACGACTCTGGTCAATCTCCTCTGCGGGTCCTACTATGCCGATTCCGGTGAAATCGAGATGGACGGAAAGTTCATCACCCGGATGAAGCCTTATCAACGGTGCCGGATGGGGCTCAGCCGAACTTACCAGATTCCCCGGCCCTTTCCGGAGCTGACCGCCCTGATGAGTGTGGTGACAAGTGCTCTCTGCGGAAAGAAGAGGGCAAACCGGGGTTTCGACGATGCGGCCGCTGAAGCCACCCATTACCTGGAATTTGTGGGGCTTTTCAGCAAGCGCAATATCTTGGCTCGGGATCTGACCTTCTTTGAACTCCGCATGCTCGAGTTAGCCCGAGCCCTGGCGACCACGCCAAAACTTCTCTTCGTTGATGAGGTAATGGCCGGGCTCAATCCAGGAGAGGCGAACCGGGCTGTCCATCTGATTGCCCGGGCCAAGGAAGAGTTTGGTTTGACTATCTTTTGGATCGAGCACGTCATGGCGGTCTTGATGGAGGCAGCCGAGCGAATCATTGCCATTCATTTCGGCGAGAAGCTTGCTGAGGGGACTCCAGAAGAGATCGCCAATAACGACAAGGTGATTGAAGCTTATCTCGGCTCTGGATGGCGCAAAACAAATAGCGCGGAGCAAAGCGCATAGCGTATGAACTTTTTTTGACTTGAGGTGTCTTGGTAGGGAAACCATGCTTGAGGTAAAAAATCTTAACGTATCCTATGGAGTTATTCCCGTCCTGCATGATGTCAGTTTATCCATCCGGGAGAACGAACTGGTCGCCTTGCTGGGCTCTAACGGGGCCGGCAAGAGCACCCTTCTGAATACGATTCAAGGAATCATCAAACCTTCTTCCGGAAGCATCCTTTTTTTGGGAAAGCCTATTCAGAACCTTCCCACCCATAAGATCATTGCAGTTGGAATTGCCCAGGTTCCCGAGGGCAGGCGGCTCTTTCCCTACATGACCGTGAAGGAAAATCTCCTCCTGGGGGCCTATCCCGGGAAGGCCTGGCAGACGAAACAGGAGAGCATGGAATGGGTCATGGAACTTTTCCCAATTCTCAAAGAAAGGGCCTATATGCCCTCCCGCCTCCTCTCCGGAGGAGAGCAGCAGATGCTGACGATCGGCAGAGGACTGATGGCTCAACCCCGGCTACTGATGGTGGATGAACCTTCTTTAGGGTTGGCTCCTGTCATCCAGGATCATCTTTACCAGACCCTGGGAAAGCTCCGGCAGTCCAAGATCACCATTTTGCTTCCCGAGCAGAACGCCTTGCGGGCCCTGGGGATTGCGAACCGCGGTTATGTCATGCAAGACGGGAAAATCGTGCTCGAGGGAAATGCCGCCAGTTTAATGCAAAGCGATTTGGTGAAGAAGGCCTACTTGGGGAGGTAGCGAATGGAAGATTATTTTTCCTATACGGCCAAACTTTTTGACCCTGCTGCCGTCAATGAGAAAACGGAGATCCTGAAAGGGATCCGTGTCCTCGATTTCTCCCATGTCATTTTTGGCCCTACGGCCACCCGGCTCCTGGCTCAGTATGGGGCAGAAGTCATCAAACTCGAACTCCCTTATCATGGAGATCTCTGGAGGCCGGCCACTTATTGGGGAAAATACTGGAAGCATTCCAATCCTCTTTGGCATTTTGTCACCCAGAACAAGTATTTTCTCGGTCTGGACTTGAAGAAGCCGGAGGCCAAAGAGATCATTTACCGGCTGGCCGAGACGGCAGATGTGGTGGCCGAGAACTTCGCCGCCGGAACGGCTGAAGCGTGGGGGGTGGGATATACCCAAATCAGCGAAATCAACCCCAAGATCATCTACCTGAGCTGTTCCACCTACGGCCAGTATGGGCCTTTACGTTTCTATCCCGGTTGGGACCTTCTTGCCCAGGCTGCCAGCGGTGTGCTGAGCCTGACCGGTTATCCCGATACGGACAAGTATTACAAACTGCCTGATTACCTGGGGGATTACATCCCTGGCAATATGGGGGCCATGGCCATATTGATGGCTCTCTACTTTCGCAAGAAGACGGGGAAAGGGCAGTACATTGACCTGGCCCAGTCTGAGGCATTGATGCGATTGCTCTGGCACTTCACATTCTTCAACCTTACGGGAAAGGAGATTGGCCGCACCGGAAACAGTGACCCCACGATGGTCCCGGCCTCCATCTTTAAAACCCGAGATGGAAAATTTGTGGCGCTGGCGTGCGCTACCGAAAAACAATTTGCTGGTCTTTGCAGCGCCATGAACCGGGAAGATCTCCTTAAGGAAAAAGTTTATACCGATCCCTTCGAGAGACTGAAACCGGCCAATGCGGCTGCGCTCACCAAGATTGCCGGCGACTGGTTAAAGTCCTTGGATGTTGAGGAGATTACCGGGCTGGCCAATGACAAGGGGTTCCCGGCTGCAGAAGTACTGGATGACTACCAGATCTGTCACGATCCCTGGAGGCGTCAGAGGGGGAGTGTGATCCTGTTCAATGATGAAATGTATAAAGAGCTGGTCATGGCAGGACCCTCCGCCCAGCTCAGCAAGACGCCAGCCAGAACAAAATGGCTGGCCCGCCCGATAGGCTACCATAACCGGTTCGTACTCAAGAAATTTCTGGATCTGTCTGAGGAAGAAATTTCAGTGCTGGAGAAAAAAAGAATCGTCGGCACCTTCGACGACCGGCCGGGGCTGAAGCCGCCCATTTATTATAATCTGGATGAGGATCCAATCTTTCATTACGGGAGAGAGGGGAAAAAGTGAGCAACAAGCCGGAAAAAGAACAAGTTTACGCCCGATATGTCGCTTCGGGAAAGACGGTTCAACACCTGGCCTCCTGGGGAAAGAGACTGGCCGAGGTGATGAACCCGGAAGGGAAACCTGAGGTCCTGGATGATATCCTGGTTCTGGATGCCAGTTATGCGAACTTCTCGGGGATCATTGCGGCTAGTTTTTTTGCCGAGTTCGGTGCCGAGGTCATTAAGGTTGAGCCGCCCGATGGAGATCCGTGCCGCAGGATGACCCCCTTCGGCGAAAATGTCAAAGGCGTTGGGATTCCTTTCTTGATCGAAGGGCGAAACAAAAAATACATAACCCTCGACCTCAAAAATTCGGAAAAGGACAGGAAGGATTTTGCGAGGCTGGCGGAAAAGGCTGCAGTGGTAATTGAGACCTTTGGGGCCGGAGAAATGGATTCCTGGGGCATCGGATACCGGCAGCTCAGTCAGAAGAATCCGGGTATGATTTATATTGCCATCACTCCCTATGGCCAATATACGGAAAAGGCCCGGCAATTTGCCCATTTTCCGGATTCCGACATTACCTCGCAGGCAGGCTCCGGCCTTCCGGCTCAAGTAGGCGATCCGATCAACAGTCCGGAGCCTTACAACTGGCCATTGAAGGCCGGGATGTGGGCCGGATGGTACATCTCCGGACTCCATGCCGCCCTGGGAGGCTCTTTCGCTCTCATTCACCGACAAAACACCGGAGAAGGCCAGATGGTGGACATCGCCACCATGGATGCTTACTCGTGCATGGTCGGATTTCCTCCGACGATCGGCTACACGTGGGAGACGGCCCGGCCGCGGATCGGGGTTCTCGACTTTATTCTCTATCCGTATGGTTGCTGGAGATGTAAGGATGGTCTTGTCGTCATTGCGGCGCCTCGTGACCACGACTTCCGAGCCCTTCTAAAAATTCTTGGTTTGTGGAAATTAGAAGACGACTGGAGATTTACGCCGGACCGGATTCCGGATGTGGTGGAAAATGCCATGATTTTGTATAAAGCCATTGAAGAAAAGACCGTGCTGTACACGGCTGATGAACTGGTGAATAAAGCGTTGCGATACAGCGCCAAAGCGGCACGATCCAAATGGCGCGGGGGCGGAGTGCCCATCGTCATGAAAGTGAATACTCCGCCGATGACACTCGATAACAGACAGTTTGCCATCCGTAAAATCTTCCAAGAGGTCGAGGATGGAACCTTAGGAAAGTTCCTCATCAACACCGGCTTTGTCAAGATGTCGGAATCTCCGCCTCGGGTCAAATGGGTTTCCTGTGATATCGGAAAGGACAACAACGATATGCGGAAAAGATATCTTCAGGAATGATAAGCGGCCCATCGTGTACATTTTCCAAGTAGGGGCAATTCTCACGATTCCTCTGCAAAAAGAAAGGAAGGTGACCTATGAAAAAATGGTCAAGGTTGGGAATGATTTTGGTTGCGGTCTTCTCTCTGCTCTGGTTGGGGGTAAACCCAGTGCTTGCCGCCCCTGCCGGGAAGCCGATCGTCATCGGTTATGTCGGAAATGTTGCCTCCCCCGGCACCAAACCCTGTATGGACATACAGAAATACGCCGTTGAGGAGATCAACAAAGCCGGAGGAATCCTGGGACGACCGGTGGAGTATGTTGTGCTTGACGGTAAGGGAGACACTTC
>DBZJ01000180.1 GCA_002311635.1 Syntrophaceae bacterium UBA1163 | reverse complement strand
CTTGACTGGAATAAACAAGGAAGGAAGAGGGGAGAGTGGGCGATAGAGAGACGAAAAACGGATACGTGACGCAGCACATCCGTGGGGCTTTTCCTCCTGATCCTGGCGGCTTACAAATCTTCGCGGTCTCGATTAGCAATTAAAATCTTCGATATTAGACGGAAGTCGTCAAACATTGAATTCAGAAGGAAGTGAGTGAATATTGTCCGCCGGTTCACTAACACGGGGGCTTAGAAATACATAAATTGGTCTCCGGTAGTTCCACCTACCACTCATCAGAATCAGCTGGTAAAAGCTGCACCCGCTGCGAAGATCTGAGCCTAAAAACCTATACGGTGGGATCGCCGTGTGTTCTTGTCCGGAACCAAGCCCTTGATCCGCACGACCCCATTGGTTCTTCTTCGGAACCGGTCCACCTCTCCGCCGAGTACCGAAAGAGTACGATCCGGCTCAACCACGATGGCCGTCCCCGAGGGGATGCCGTAGCCGACCGCGTCCGTCGGAGACAGCGTCAGCAGTGTCTTCAGCTCCACCCAGCCCTCACCCTCGCCGTGTGTATCGCATAGAATAGGGGCCAATCCGAGGCAGGAGAAGATTTCGGCGCTTTCATCATTGTGCGGATCCTTCCAGCAGACCCATTTCCGGGCAAGCATGATGCTACCGGCGGAAACCCCCAGGAAAAGCTTTCCGGACCAGTGCAGACGGCGTAGGAAGCCGGTCATCTTTTTCTCCACGAGAACTCTCATGCCCTTCTTAACGTCTCCGCCGCTGACGAACACAAGGTCAGAGGCCTCGAGTATAGCCTTCGCCCTTTCCGGGTCTCCACGCCTACCACACAAGGGGACGAGAGTTACTTCACCCGCCCCCGCCGTCTGGAGCAGTCTTGTAAACCATAACCGGAACGTATCGTCATCCCCTGAAGCGGTCCCCAGATAGGAGATCATCGGTCGCCGGACGCCTGTGCGGCGGATAACCACCTGAAGGAGCGGATCAGGACCTTCCCGCTTTCTCATCGTTTGACCGCCAGAGATAAGGAAAATCGGTCCGCGAACGTCAGCCATGGAATGCCTCCGTTCTAACGGTCGCCATGTCCAGGTCGAGTGGAAAGTCCCGTTTAGCGAGAAGGAATTTGCCCGACTTCTCAGGCTGAATCACAGGGACATTGGCCACCGTAATGGTTACGCCGATTCCGAATAAACCCTGGAGAAGATCTTTGGCATGCCTTGCCACTTTGATACCGTGGCCATCTTCCCCGATCACGTCGAGCCGCACACGCTTCGGGAGTTCCTGTACGAGTCGGTACTGTTCCAGGCCTTCCACGTTGGCCAAGGTATCGTCCAGTTCCCGATGTGTCAAGAGCCTCCCGCCCTCTGCAACGCAAAGGCTTTTCAGTCTGCCCTCGATCGCGGAGAGGGTCATGCCGAAGTTTCTGCCGCATGGGCAGGGCCCGGATGCGAGGCGGACGATGTCACCGATGTCGAATCGCAGAAGGGGGAACCATGGATTTCTGAAGGTAGTGACAAAGATGCGGCCTACGCCGGCGTGAGTCTCTACCCTGTCCCCAAGAGGAGCAAAATCAACACGGCAGAACTCCGTATTTTGGTGAAACATGCCATGCTCGCACTCCATGAACACGTAACCAGCCTCTGTAGAACCATACGAGCTGGCTATCGGCGAGCAAAATACCTGCCGGATGGTTCGCAACTGGAGTGCAGAGGGGAACTCGTAGGTAAGGATAATGAGTGGCGGCTGGTAGACCGCCGCCCCTGTCTTCCAGACGACCCGGGCCAAACGGGCTAGCAGCGAAGGATTAGCCTCTAGGACCACTGGCTGGTAGTCCGCGAGTTCGGCAAGAATCCGGCGCTCGTGATCCTCTGGCCATTCTGCTGTGGTCCCGAACTCGTTGAGGAAGAGGAATCTACCGAGCATCCGGCGCTCTCGGTCGATAGGCCCACCTTCCGACTGGGGGCCGACGGACAGGGCGCTCGCGAGGATTGCTTCAGGGTGTGTCCCCGTTGCCACCCGAGCAGCGATCATGTTCAGCTTCCACGATGCACGCTCTGAATCGTTCCACCACTGCTGGTTCCAGATATTTTCCAACGCTTCGTCTGCGGTACCGCTGGTGCTTACGATGCTTACCTCGCCGCGTAAGATTGCGCCATCAAGGTCGAGTCCCAAAGGCACAACGCCGTGGGGAAAATGAGCCCGGATATCATCCTTGGTGAGCAAGGGAAGAGAATTGTAGCGGGTGTCGACATCATGGCCTACGCCCGGATCGAGCGCCTTCCAGGATTCGTATATCGGGGTGCGGCCCAGAGCCGTCTCAAGTGTTTCAAGGCACCGGTTCTCGTAGTCGAACCGTGCACCCGCAGTTGTCTTCGAATAGAGTTCCTCAGTTGAAAGTTTGTCCATGGTTTCCATAGATGATAAAGGCAAACGGGTCACATCAGCGAGTTTGGTTACGTGCGACGTAGTTCGCGTGTGACCCTGACCACCAGAGTGCCAAGTATTGGGTAGCACAAAGCGGTTGTCGCTCAGAGCGTCACTTCCCGTTTAGCTGGATTCGACCCACCGGACATGCGGCCCAATCCACCGTCAATCTCGAAACAGTTTAGCTTCACGGTATCCGTCCTTTTATGAGTTTTGTGTGATAAACTCAAAGGATGTCATTAAAAATCATAAAACACGCTTCCTAAAACCACAAATGAGTTGTTCACCAACTGAAATGTTGGCACTGTATTGCAAGATCAAAAAATCACGACTTCTGGAAGATGTCGGTAAGTAATCAACCCAATATGTTCGAGGTACTTTGGATCTTCATTGTTGTGGATATCTTGCTACTATCTGCACTTACCCCAATTGAAGACATCTGATTGTAATCTTCAATCCTATGACAAATTTCGATTTTGAGTGTTACATTAGAAATATTGTATCGCCTGACGAGATTCAGAAACAATGTTACAGGAAGGAAGTTTGCGGAGCACAGAGGCCTTGAGGATGCGGAAAGGATTGACAATGAACCCCCTTCATTCTATTTCGGCAGAAAGAATCTTTTTTTCTTTGATCCCGAACAATTGCCAAATCTCCCGCAGATCCAGAAAGTCTCCTTCCAAGGCTTCTGCAATCCTCTTCCTCAAGGTTGACATCTCAATTTCTCACCTTGCCCACAGCCCCGCCTTTGATATTTGACATGCGAATCAGGTATCAAACGCTATCCAAGTCAAAAGTGGTTTTTTCAGATGGCAAGGGTACGACAAAAACTGGTTTTCGAGTTCGATGCAACATCGCGTTCGAGACACTCCCAAGAAAGGTATGGGCCAAAAATCCCTTTCCGTGGGTTCCAAGGACAATCACGTCGCAACCTTCTTCATTTGCAGCATTCAAGATTTCCTCTGGGGGATGGCCACGGGGGACGAGAACTTTGGATACAAGTTCAACGCATGGAGAGCCAATTTGGGCCTCTGCTTTTTTACAAAATCCCTGTAGGTGTTTCTTGATCTCTTCAACAGTCTCCTCCTGCTGTTTCCGTTCCATCTTAACCGTCATGCCCGTATAAACTTCGGCATAGGAAGGAATGGGTTCAATGACATGTAAGATGACAATTTTTGCGTCATGCCTTCTTGCCATATCGGTTGCAAATAGAAATGCGTAAGAAGAGTTTTTAATGAGTTTACGGACACGGAAGTAATCAGGGAGTTGAGATTAGGCTGTTTTACGATGTTGCGAAAGCGACGGTTGAAGTCTCCGCGATGATACCGAACTCCGAAGCGACTGAGTGGCTTGAGGAAATGGGAGCCGGCCGGTGTATGAATTGGGTTCGGGTCCGAAGAGGACTGGTTTGATCACAGGTTACCAAGTTGTCTTCGGAGTTCCACCAGGTCCTGCTCATCGATTGACCTAATTGCTCAATGACTTAATAACTCACTGGCCTGATGGTTGCGCTAACTTTTTTATGGATGACACCGGAATTTTTGGATAATTAGTTTGTATCTATCTGTTAATTAAAAAGAATATAAGAACCGTCTCAAAAGTTTCTACGCCTATCGGGTTGATACAGAAAGGGAAGAGAATATCATATGATTCCTTGGGGAGAGGAGTTGATGATGAGTATGAAATTGTTTAGGTTCCCTATTCTGATTGGGTATATCAATTCATAATATATCTCAGTGGGTTGACCGGAATGCCGTTGACCCTGACTTCGTAATGAAGATGGGGACCCGTTGACATACCGGTTGTCCCGACCTCGGCAATTTTGTCCCCCCGCTTCACCTTTTGGCCCGCTCTTGCAAGAATTTTACTGAGGTGAATGAAGCGGCTGTTTATCCCGACCCCATGGGAGATCACGATGAAATTCCCGTAGGCTGAATTCTTCCCCGTGTCCGAAACGATCCCATCTCCCGGAGCAATGACAGGGGTTCCAATCCGATTCGCAATATCAAGGCCTTCATGCATCTGGTTCAACCCCGTAAAGGGATTGGTTCGAAAACCGAAACCCGACGTCACCCATCCGTGGACCGGCCAGATCGAGGGGGTGTGGGCTAACATCTCTTTCTTACCCTGTAACAGTCTTTCGAGTTCGGAAAGGCTCTGTTCCTGAGACGTTGTCTCCGACTCAAGGCGTTCGATGTCGCTTCTCATCTGCTGGGCCAGCCCCATCTC
>DBZJ01000063.1 GCA_002311635.1 Syntrophaceae bacterium UBA1163 | reverse complement strand
TCTAAATCCAGCCTCGTATCCTCCAAATATACCTCGCCCTGCGCGTTGATGCTGATCACAATGTCTCGCGATGGCTCCTCCGATTTCGTCGCCTTGGGCAATTGCACCTTTAAACTGGATTGATATATAAACGGCGTCGCAATCATGAAGATAATAAGCAGTACCAAGACCACATCCGTAAACGGGGTGATGTTGATCTCCGCCATCAATCTGGATCTTCTGCGCTCCCTCTTCATGCTGCCGATCCCCTGCCGATCAGGTCGATGAACTCCGAAGCACAGAGTTCCATATCATGGATGAAACGCTCCACCCGCTTCATAAAGTAGTTAAAGGCGATCACCGCAGGAACAGCCACGAATAGCCCCATGGCCGTACAGACCAGGGCCTCGGCCACCCCTCCAATCACAATGCTCATCCCTCCCGCTCCGGCCGCCGCAATGTCATGAAAGGCCCGAATAATCCCCAACACGGTCCCAAAGAGCCCGATATAGACCGCCGTGTTGCCAATGGTCCCCACAATGCTCGTAAAGCGCTCCAGTTTCGTCGTCTCGACCGTGATCTCCCGCTCCATGGCGCTGGATATTTCTTTCTCATGATGATCATGAAGGACGAGTCCGGAATAGATGACGTTCGAGAAGGGGGCACGGGTGTGCGTGCAGATTTCCATTGCCTTTTCGATGCTTCCGCTTTTCAATGCCTTCTTGATTCTCGCCATAAACTCCGATCGTTTGGTTCTGGAGCGTCTTCGGTAATAGAGGAGTCTTTCCAGAAGGATGGTGATGGACAGGAAAGAGCAGAAAAGCAGGATATACATCGTAAAACCACCGATCTGAATGATCTCCAAAATTGTTTTCCCAGCAAACATCTCAGTTCTCCTTTAGAATGCTGCATTTCTTTGGCCATGGAAGGCCATTTCGTCAAACAATATTACTCATCCTTTAAGATTTCGCAAGCAGTGTGGTCAGTTTCACATCCACAGAGTTAAATTGGCATCAAGAATTTGTGAATCTCTTCCAGAGTACGAATTCCTTTTCTGCCGCCAAGTTCTCCACATTTGAGGGCTGCCGCTCCATTGGCAAATCGCAAAATCTTTCTCACCTCCCAATTCTGCAACAGGCCATAAATGAACCCTGCATGAAAGACATCGCCTGCACCGGTCGTATCGACGGCATCTATCTCGAATCCCTTAACGCAGAGGATTTCTCGATCCACCAAGGCAATGACACCTTCACGGCCCAAGGTTGCACAGAGAAATCCAGGGGCCTGTCTCTGCATTTCGACGAGAGCTTTTTCCTGGTCTGAAATTCCCGTAAAGAGTGTGGGGAACCTTGCTGAGGTGATGACAAAGTCAACTTTTTTGATCAGCTCAGACGTAAGAGGTTCTGCCTTATCGAGGTCAACGACGGTCGGAATCCCTTCTTCCTTTGCCCAGCTTGCGCTCCGAATAGCAGCATGGATGTCGTGCCCGTCCAAGTGGAGGAGTTTTCCGGAGCAGATCTCCTCTTTTCGGAGTTCTCCTTCACGATACATCAAACGGTCATCTCGGTTCCAGAGGATGGTGCGGTCTCCGGTTGAGCGATCCACAATGATCGTAGCGAACTGATTTGTGGCCTCGGGCTCGGTTGTCACTGAAGACACATCCACTCCCTCCTGACGGATGGAACGGAGAGAAAACTGCCCCAATTCATCCCCTCCGACTTTTCCAATATATTTTGCTTTTACACCCCATCGGCTCAGAGCGACCATGGCGGTAGCCACTTGGCCCCCTCCTTGTTTGGAAAACAGGAGCATTTCCATTTTTGAATTCACGGTGGGGAATTCCGGAACCACGCAAAGGAAATCGACCGAATTGAGGCCCATCCCCACCACATCAAAAGGTTTGTCTTTCAGGAAGGAGAGGTTGAATCGCATGCTTCTTTTTAAAAAAACTCGCGCGGAATTTCAAGAAGTCCAATTGTGGTGTCCGCGGGCGTTAAGGGAGAGGATAATGCTGCGTAGCTTTCACCGCTCAAGGCTGACGTACCGTTGTAAAACATTACCCATGAGCTGGTGAATCGCGGCTCACTTCAGATATCAAAGGAGGCTAATGAAAAAATACGTCTTGTGTTACTAACGATCCGTTTTAGAAGAGGAAACCGCCTTGATGAAGCTGTCGGGATAGTTTTTGAAAATCTTTTTGTCTGTTAAATACTGAGCCGCTTCATTTTCATCCGTGAATTGTCCCACAAGGACTCTGTGAAAGCTCCCACTCCCCTTGCTTTTAACAGTGATCCAATAGGCCTCCAACCCTTCCTTCTTAAAAGCTTCTACAACCTCACGAACGTTTTCCATATTGCCAAATGCCCCAACCTGTATCGCATAATATCTTCCCCGGGGAACAGGTTTATTGGGTTTCACAATTTCCTGAGGTTTTGAACTTGCTTCCTGAGGTTTTGCCGTTGCTTTTTCTGGCTCTCCCTCGGTTCTTTTCACGGCTTCCTGTTTCGCCTGAACCGGGGGCAACCCAGAGGCGGGTTTTGGGGGTGCAGGAGAGGGGGTGACAGAAGTGGGTGCTGTGGTGGCGGGTGGGGTAGCAACAGGAGGGGAAGGCGGGGCTGCTGGAGAAGCGGCGACAACTTGGGGCTTTCGAGGCTCCGGAGAAGTAACAACAGCAGCAGGGGGTTTAGGGGTTGCCGGAGAGGGGACAACCGCAGGGCGTTTGGAGGGAGATCGAGGGGTGACAACGGTTGACGGCTGAGTGTCGCCCGTTATTAAACGCTGGAGGAGGGTCACTGGGTCAAAGACGGTAATGGCCAAGATAGATGCCAAGGCAATAAAAAAAATGAACGCTGCGATGATAATGGTGCGGAATGTTTTCTTTTTCCTCTGCTGAGGTTTTGTTTTTACAAAGGTCGGGGCCTCCGCGGCCTCCTCTTTTTCGATATCAGCAACCCGTTGATACATCGTATCCAATTCTTCGAGCAGTTCTTCTTCCGATATCTGTTTGTCTTTCATTTTTTAGCGTCTCCTTCTTGGGTGGAGAAGAGCAATTTTTTTCGTGTCTCCTTTTTAGTCATGGATTCTTTTTAGATAACGACTTGCCACCATGTCCGCATCCAATCCAATGCATTGGGCATAGGCCCTTAAGAAACCCTTTAGGAATATTCTCGAAGGGGTCTTTTCGAACTGATCATCCTCGATAGCATGCAGGTAAACGACTCTGACCTTCACCAATTCCGAGATCTCCTCGAGAGATATGCCCAATTCATCCCTGATCTTCTTCAAATCTCTTCCTGATAAGACATCGCTGGCCAGGACTTCCTGGATCACAGGGTTTGAGGACACGATAGGTTTTAATCTCTCTCTTATCCTTAACGCCGTATTCGTGGAAGGACGTTTCGCATCATACATCAGCCCCAATTTCATCCGCTCCCCCTGATATTGCGTCGACTTTTCGAGGATACCGCGTTCAATCAGTAATTGATCATAGCGCGATCTTCTCTTTTCATCCATCAGGGTAGAATACGCTTCATCCAGCTTCGCAAGTATCTTTTCTCTCTCCTCTCTGGAAAAAAAGGAATAGCTTGCCAAAGAATCGTCATGGTAGAGTTGGGTCATCTCTTTATAGGCCTGATGAACTTCGAATGGGGAGGCATCGAATGCAAGTTCCAGAAGTTCATAAAAGTTCAGGTCCTCAAGTTTCTTCATATGATCATGAGCTCATGTTGGGACTCGCTTAAGCGAAACCCAGGCTTTACGAAGCCACGGCCTGCTCCTCTGTCACGCCCGTGATGGCCTTGATGATGACTTTAAGATCCAGTGTGGCCTGGGAGTAGGAATATTGATCGACAAAGGACTCTTTCCTGCACACCGCCTCGTGGACCCGTTCATCAAAACTTACATTGCCTATGAACTGAATTCTCATGCCGAGGTGTTTCTCTACGATTTTGCAGACGAGCGCCCCGATCTTCGGGTTATCTTGTCTTCGAACCTGATTCAGAACGAGTTTGAATTGGAAGGACTTCAAAATTCTTTCTATTTTAGCGCCTTGCTCCGGATCGATCGTCTTCAACATGTCGAGGAGGTATTCCGGATGATGGATGGTGGCGTCCGGGTTCTGTGCTTCGGCTTTCTCGGCCAGACTCCTAAAGCGATCGATCTTGAGCACTTGGCGAATCTTGCGAGCATATACGGAGCGAATCAGCCTATAGATATTTTCGATCGATGTGGGTTCTGGATTACAAACGAAGATTCCAGAGTCCCATATGGTGAAAAAATCGATGGTATTAAACGAGGTGCCTGTGCCGAGATCGAGCAGAATGTAGTCATAATCAAGCCTTGATACCGCACGCAGTACTTTCATCTTCTGTTCATGAGCGAGATTGGCGATATCCAGCTTATTTTTGGCTCCGCTGATCAGAAAAAGATTATGGATCGGCATTTCCAGGACGGTTTCCTGAAGTGTCGGGACTCTTTTATTGAGAAAATCAGAAAGGCTTATGGCCGGATTGGGAAGACCGACGATCGTGTGAAGATTCGGTGCGCCGAGGTCGGCATCGATCAGAAGGGTCTTGAACCCCTGCCTGGCTAACAGAATCCCCATATTGCTGGTGAGAAAACTTTTGCCAGTTCCTCCCTTTCCCCCACCGATGGGCCATATGTGAGGCATAAAGTCTGAACTGTATGGATTTGTACTATTCATTATTGAACCCTGCGTCATTATAGCACAATCGAGGGTTTTCCGCGGTACGGGTATATTCAAGAAAATGAGGACATCCCATGCTGTTTCCGCCCCTCAGGTCCCGGAATGAAAGCAGTCGCACTGCCTGGATAGATATTATGCATTTTTTATACCGGATTTTATCTTTTTTCGGGCTGAAACAAACTACGGCCCACAAACACGACTCAACGCTATTTTGGGTCAAATGGTCTGTAAGCCCTCTATTTGGCAAACTAATTTACACCCCTAAAAGGCTCTTGTCAACCATTTAGGACTTAGCCAGGGTTGACGAAAAGGCCCGTCCATAGTATAAAAGAGGTTAAATCAATATGAAAGGATAAAGATTTGGAGGGGATTACCACCGTTATCCTTGCGGCCGGAAAAGGGACCCGGATGAAGTCAGAACTGGTCAAAGTACTCCATCCGATCCTGGGACTTCCCATGCTTTCCTATCCCATTGACCTTTCCTTGAAAGGAATCAAATCTGGAAAGACGATCGTGGTGGTGGGCTATCAAGCGGATCAAATCAAAGAGAGATTTGGAAACCCCGGGATTCAGTTCGCCCTCCAAGAAGAACAACTGGGCACAGGTCACGCGGCCTTGCAAGCCATTCCATTCCTAAAGACATTCACCGGTACGGTTCTTGTCCTCTGCGGAGATGTTCCGTTGGTGAAAACGGATACCATCCGTACCTTTATAGATGCTTATGGCAAGAGCAACGCGATCCTCTCTGTGTTAACGACCGAAGTAGAGGATCCGTTTGGGTACGGGCGGATTGTCCGAGGTTCCGAAGGTTGGCTGGAAAAGATCGTGGAAGAGAAGGATGCCTCGAGGGAGGAAAAATCGATCCGAGAGATTAACACAGGGATATATTGTGTGAAGGCTTCCTTTTTGATCAAAGGCTTGAGGGAGATTGGAAGGGATAACGCACAAGGCGAATACTATCTCACCGACCTGGTTGAGATTGCAAAGAGGAAAGGGTTGAGGTGTTCTGCTCATATCGTGAAAGATCCCGTGGATGTGATGGGAATCAAC
>DBZJ01000104.1 GCA_002311635.1 Syntrophaceae bacterium UBA1163 | reverse complement strand
TTTTCGTTCTATAATCGGGAGAGATTGCATACCTCGCTAAGGAACCGAACCCCTTATGAGGTCTATTTCAAGCAGCCGATCTCCCTAAACCTAGAGCAGGCTTCTCACACTATGCACCAAATACACCCCACTTTTTTGTCTTGACAATAGGGAGGGGGTCACCCAGAAGCTTTTATCTCGGTGAAAAAGGCTGACTCGCTTACCGTTCAAGACCGATCTCTCCTTCAAACCAGCCAGTCCCCATAATGAGTTCACCTTCGCCATCCTCGTACAAAACTCCCTCCTCGTCCGGACTTATCCTTGTCCCTCCCTTCACTCAGGGCAGCTTATAATGGCCCTTATCTCTATCGTAGATCTGGCCCGTTCCTTCGGCAGCGGGCCGCAGAAAAATTCCAGTACACTCGCCGCTGCCCTGTATGCCGACCAATTTCCCTGTGCCACCGACGATGGTAAAAGTCTCCTTGTACGTGGCGCCCATTTTCCCAGCGCCTTTATAAGTCAAGAATATCTGGTCTCCGTCTGGGCGTATAGAGACGCAGAAACAGCTATCATCATTGAACTCACCTTTCACGGCATGGAGCGCTCCCAGACAGCGGAATGATGCATTGTGACTAATATCTTCAGGGGTGTCGCCGATAGTTGCACCCATAAATTCGTAAGTCATCTGAAGACGCTCTTGTCCCATGGCCAGGATCTTGACCGCGCCGCTGTAGGCGCTTGTGAATGAGGTGGTACCCTCCTTTGGAATTTGTGCCTTGGCCTCCATTCCAAAAACAGCTAACAGGACAATACTCAATATCAACACTAATACGCTTTTTTTCATAGTCTATCTCCCTTTCTTTTAATCCCGATTGTCAGGGCAGAATTTGTGAGTAGAGTTATTAGAATCCCCTAACGTATTAAAAGAGTTTAAAAGTTTAAATGGCTCCAAAGGGTATAAGAATCCCTCTGGAGCCATTGTATTGACACTTTCTGCAAACTCCTTCCCATAACTCCCTCCAGAAAGTTAGACTTTAATCAATCTGGGCTTTTCTCTCACTCTTACGGATATCCTCAAAAATAGTCTCCTTAAAATCCTACATACTTCTGAATTAAGTGATCCAGAATATCGTTCATTATGTTATCTGCTTCTTCTTGTGAAATAGTTATTTCCGCTAAACAATGTTCTCCTTCGTATAGGCCTTTTATATAGTCTCCCGTGGCCTTATCAAACATGACTATGATCGACTTACCCTTAGACGTCACTGTTCCGCCAATCGCTTCACCCATATATTTATACCTCGGCATGAAACGAACTGAATATTCCTCTGGTTGCCCATTAATAGTCCGAACGACGCGGTACCAACAAGCTCCCGCCTCTGCCTTATCTCCAACTAACGCCCAATCTTTAGCTGTCTGAAAAGATTTGCTGGGTTCGAACGCAAAATTAACTTGTACCGATACGAATAGCAAAATTAATCCTATCAACCCCAATGTCTTTACCATAGGTTTGCCTCCTTCGAAAAATTTTTGTTGTCATTATTGCCGTTCTGATATATAGTTCACGGTGCTCACCGTGAAATTATTTTCGGACTATCCCTAACCCTTGAAAAAACCCTGGGTTATAACCGGGGCCGGGGGATGAAAATGGTCCAAAGTTCGAGACCTTCCATCCGAATTGACCTCAACGAATTCAAGCTCCATCTTTACCTCAAGAGCAGAACCCAACTGACCCTTCATTTCGACTCACCCTCGCGAAGATTTTATCTCTCCGTGATCGCCCTGGTCGCCAACGAGATGAAAACATTGGGGAAAATCAAATCCATCTCTCTCCAGGACCACCTTGACCTGCTTGTCCTACTAAACGAATCCATCGGGGGTTCAGCCGGGTCATCCGAGAAGGAGAATCTGCTGCACAGAATTTACACGAAGTGGAAGGATGCCCTTCCAAATTTGGAGGAAGCCCCTCTTTTCAAGGTGCTTGGGAAGAAAAAGGAGGCAGAAGAGGGCGCAACCGGCAAAATCTATTCATTTACAGATGTGGAAAAGGATGAATGGGCGAATCTTTTTGAGTACATGGGAAGCGAAGAGAATGTCCGGCTGAAGTTTGCAATCGATAGGATAGGAGCAACCTTAGAGGATGTCGTGATCGTCTATGATGAGTCTTTGGACGCAGAAGCGTGGAAAAAGTTCACTAACGAATGCGGTCAGGAGCTGAGAAAGCTCATTAAGACTCCTCCCATCGACTACTCAAAACCTAAATCCTACACCCCCGAATTTCTGGCAGATAAAATCCTTACGACCCGAGGCTCTCTCGAAGGAGAACGAAAATTAGTGACAGTGCTTTTTGCCGACGTAGCCAACTTTACCTCAATGGCCGAGAAATTTGACCCTGAAGAGGTCTACCAGATCATGGATGGATGTTTCAGGGTCCTCATGGATGAGATTCACAAATACGAAGGAACGATCAACCAATTCACCGCTGATGGGGTGATGGCCCTTTTTGGAGCACCTGTGGCCCACGAAGACCATGCTCAAAGAGCGTGTTATGCCGCTCTGTCTATTCAAAACACCCTGACTGATTACGGTGAAAAATTGAAGAACGAACGTGGAATCGACTTCAAGATGCGCATTGGCCTCAACTCAGGCCCGGTGGTTGTAGGCTCTATTGGAGATGATTTACGGATGTATTACACAGCCATTGGAGACACGATTAGTCTTGCTTCCAGGATGGAGGCTACGGCCAAGCCTGGAACCATTCTTTCATCCGGGCATACCTACAAACTGGTCAGAGACTGGTTCAAATTCGAGTCTTTAGGCAAAGCTCAGGTGAAAGGGGAAGAGGACCCCCAGGAGGCCTATGAACTCATAAGACCGAGCGAGGTGAAGACAAAAATCGAGGCGGCGGCTGTCGCTGGTCTTACGAAATTCGTTGGTCGAAAAAGAGAGATGGAAGCTCTCCACGAGGCCTTGGAAAGAACTCAATCAGGTTCAGGACAGGTGGTAGGGATCGTTGGAGAGGCTGGCATAGGGAAATCAAGGCTCATCTTAGAGATGCGGAGGGAGATAAGGAATGGGTCATCATTGCAGCAGAGCGTTCAAAAAGACCCCATGAGCTTAAGAGAATTGAACCCTCCGTGGAAGCTCTTCCCAAAAGAAGAATATGGGTACCTTGAGGGCCGATGCTTCCACTACGGGGGCTCCGTGGCTTACCTCCCCCTACTCGATATTCTGAGGTCCTATTTTGAGATCAAAGAGGGAGAGCAAGAGTTTCTTATTAAAAAGAAGATGAAGGAGAAGATCTTTGAGGTTGATCAGAAGCTCAAAACTGTTCTCCCACCCTTTCAAGAACTCTTATCTCTTAAAGTGGCAGACGAAGCCTACCTTAAACTTGAGCCCAAGCAGAAAAGGGAGAAGATCTTTGAGGCCCTGAGAGATTTATTTATTCGGGAAAGTCAAAACAAACCCCTCGTTCTTGTCTTTGAGGACCTTCACTGGATTGATAAGACCTCGGAAGAGTTCTTAGACTACTTCATCGGTTGGCTGGCGAACACACCCATTCTCTTGATTATTCTTTATAGACCTGAATATACGAATCATTGGGGGAGTAAGTCCTATTACAACAGTGTCCGAGTAGACCAGCTCTCCCTTGAGACAAGTTCCGAATTGGTCCAATCCATCCTCAAGGAAGGAGAAGTCGTCCCTGAGCTGAGCAACCTCATCCTGGGAAAGGCTGCGGGAAATCCTTTTTTTATAGAAGAATTGACTCATTCCTTACTTGAAAACGGGTCGATCCAGAAGAAGGATCACCAGTACTCTTTGAGCAGAAGACCCTCTGATATCCAGGTTCCTGATACCATTCAGGGGATCATTGCCGCCCGTATTGACCGACTGGACGAGAGCCTTAAGAGAACCATGCACGTGGCTTCTGTAATTGGGAGGGAATTTGCCTTTCGTATCCTTCAGGCGATCATGGAGATGAAGGAAGAGCTTAAATCCCATCTGCTCAACCTTCAGGGCCTTGAGTTCATCTATGAGAAGAGGCTTTTCCCTGAGCTGGAATATATCTTCAAACACGCCCTCATCCAGGAGGTAGCTTATAACAGCCTACTTCTTAAAAGGAGAAAGGAGATTCACGAGAAGATTGGAGGAGCCATAGAAGAGATCTATCCGGACAGGCTGGAAGAATTCTACGAGATGCTCGCCTATCATTATTCCAGGAGCGATGACCTTGATAAGGCCTGCCAATATCTAAAGTTATCGGGTAGCAAGGCCGTGAGAAGCTATTCCAACCTGGAGGCCTTTCGTTTTTATAAAGATGCAATCGCTATCCTCAAACAGAAGCTTGAAACCGAGCAGAATAAAAAAGAACGCCTTGAGGTCATTTTATTAATGGCAGTTCCTATAAGAATCCTGGCTTACCCTGAAGAGGTAATGTCAATTGTTTTGTGT
>DBZJ01000121.1 GCA_002311635.1 Syntrophaceae bacterium UBA1163 | reverse complement strand
ATATTTAATGCGTTTGTATTAATACAAGCGCATTAAATATTTTGACGAGAGGCCCCCTCACCCTGCCCTCTCCCCGCCGGGGAGAGGGATAGGGTGAGGGGGGAATCGTCCTACCAGATGAGACGGAGCGTTCGATATGATTCGCAAAAACGATATCATTGAAAAAGCCTACGAATGCGGTTTTGGGGATATTGGTTTCACCACCGCCGATCCTTTCGACTCCCAGAGGGAGCTTTTGCAAGAAAGGCAAAAAGAATACGCGTGGGCGCATCAAATGGGGCTGGATCTTGTTGCAGGAACCGATCCCAAACAGATTTTTCAGGAAGCCAGGACAATTATTGTTTTAATGGAGGATTATTTTAGAGAAGCATTTCCCTCCTCTATGGAGAAGCATTTTGGTCGCTGCTACCTGGATGATGACCGAATCATTAAGGATGATCTGGCCAAAAGGACCAAAGCCTTTCGCTCCTTCCTCAAAGAGAACGGGATCGAGTCAAAAGTCCCGTTTAACCTGCCTCACAGGTTGGCCGCGGCTCGATCCGGAATGGGCACGTTTGGCAAAAACTGTCTGTTCTATTCAAACAAGGTGGTCTGCCAGGGGTCGTGGGTCTTGCCCATCGCGCTTGTAGTTGACCAAGAATTCTCGCCTGACGAGCCTACGCTTCGAGTCGGATGCCCGGATTGGTGCAGGAACTCTTGCATCAGTGCATGTCCCACCGGCGCTCTAAAGGGACCTCGCAAATTAGATCCGGCCCGATGTATCTCTTATCTCAGTTATTACGGCCAAGGGATTACCCCCATGGAGCTTCGTGAGCCGATGGGCTTGTGGGTCTATGGCTGTGATCACTGCCAGAACGTATGTCCTCGAAATGCTCCCTGGCTGGCAAGAGAGTTGCCGATCAACAAAAAAGTAGCTGCAATGGTGGATGACTTCAAACTCGTTAAATTGTTACACATGGATAAGGCTTATTTTAATAGTAAAATCTGGCCGCATATGTTTTATATGTCCGACAAGGATCTATGGCGGTGGAAGATGAATGTGGCCAGAGCCATGGGAAACAGCCGCAACGAGGAGTACATCCAGGATCTCTTGACAGCGTTCCATAATGCTGATGATGAAAGGGTATTGGGTATGGTTGCATGGGCGATGGGTCGTATTGGCAGCCCAAAAGCCAAAAAAGCTTTAAACGATGTTCTCCCCGGAAGGGATGGTTTGGTTCGGGAAGAAATATTGCTTGCCTTGGAAAAATCTTAAACTCCAGTATCCAACAATTCATTTAAGAGATTAAATGCAAGCGTGAATGATGTAGTCTTACGATTGGAGGCGAGGTGTCGATGGCGAAAGTTATGATTTATCCTGCTAACTATGAGAGCGTCCGTCAGGCTGTGGATCGGGCGTTTGAACTCTTCCCGTTGGCGTTTCACGGGAAAAAAGTATTGATAAAGCCCAACGTGCTTCGGGCTTCAAAGCCAGAGGAAGGAATTGCCACCCATCCTGCGGTACTGCGGGCTGTCGTGGAAAAGGTGGAAAGCATGCGACCAGCCTCCATTGTCGTGGGCGACAATCCGGGCATCTTCGGCTATGGGGCCAATGAGGAGTGTTTCAAGAAAACAGGACTGATGGAAGCAGCTAAGGGCTATTATCAAAATATCGGGAACGATTCACAGAAGGTAGATTTCAACCCTGATTTCATGCCCGCGGTGAGCCTCTCCCGAGCTGTCGTAGAAGCCGATCTCGTCATCAGCCTGCCCAAATTCAAGACCCACGGCTTAACCGTGATCACCGGAGCGATCAAAAACAGTTATGGTCTTTTGCCCGGCGCCCAGAAGGCCAAGCTCCACAAGGCAGCAGGCTGCGCCGAGCGCTTCCACGAGCTGATCGTCGACGTGTTCCGACTCCGGATCCCGGACTTGTTCCTCCTCGACGCCGTGGTGGGCATGGAAGGCAATGGTCCGGCCTGCCCTGACCTCAGGAATATCGGCCTTGTTCTGGCCTCTGACAATGGCGTGGCGTTGGACGCTGTCATGGCGACGATGATGGGGTGCGAGCCCGGCCGGTTACGATTTCTGCAGAAGGCAAAGGAAGTGGGTTTGGGGGACTACGACCTTGCAACGGTGGAACTCATCGGGGAGTTGAGACAACTGCCTGATTTCAAGCTTCCTCCGTTGGGCGGTGAAGTGGTTCTTCGGAACGAGATAATGCAGACGTTCCTTCAGAGTCGAACGATCCTGCGACCGCAGGCCGATCCTGAGCTGTGCACGGAGTGCGGCACCTGCATCGATCAATGTCCAATGTCGGCTTTGTCCATGAACGACCACCTCCCCCAGGTGGATGCCGACACTTGCATCACCTGCTTCTGCTGTCAAGAAATCTGTCCTGAGAAAGCCATGACCCTGAAATGATCTTCATGTTGAATTGAGTCAGCGGATGGATGTGCTTTTAAAGCATTGCCAAGCCTCGCCTTTGGCGGGATGAAGTGTTCAAGGGTTCGAGGAGTCTAAAGGACAACTGGAATGCTCGAATTCTCAAACTGACGAAAGGGGAAGGTTGAAATGTGTAAAGAAAAGAAGCTTATTTTTCGGAGGTTAATGGTTTTGACATGCTTGATCATCGTTTCGGCGTGTACGAATGCTCCCAATGCTCTTGATCCTTCTGTTACCGGACCACAGGTGATTGTGAATCCGGAATTCATTCGTCTTTCGGTATCAAAGCTGAAAGATACGAATATTGTCTTTGAGGGATCGGGGTTTAAACCTGGGGATTCCGTATTAATCACTCTATTAGGACCCAATGAGACAAAGGTATTCGTTGCCGAAGCTCCGATTAAACCCGATGGAACTTTCAAGGCGCCGGTACCCCCTTTAACGAAGTTCATGGAGATTTTAAGGGCGGACGTTACGTTTGATGAAAAGTTTCAGAATGTCGTAGTGATCAGTCAACCCCCAATCCCGAAGGCCGTCTATAGGGCGAAGGCTGCCAGCATGATTTCAAAGCAAACTGCAGAAACCAAACTGACTGTCAAAGGTCCCACCATCATAGATAGCCTTAAGGATTGGATTGGAGGGCTAACAGGAAAGATCAGGCACAAAAAGGAAAAGTAAAAAAGGAAGGGGCGATTTCGTTACTTTACTTTGGCAAACTCGGCGACCTTGAGTCGGTTCAGGGCTCGAAGCAAAGTTGCTCTGGCACGATCTATAGCGGGTCGAAAATACAGTTTTTTTCTTCACAATATACACGGTTCACCTCATTTACTTCCATAACTATCGCTAGTAGTATTCGCGATAGAATTGGAATGGCATGGCAGCTTGGTTATTCATTCCAAGACAAAATACAAAACACACGCTCGGAGGAGAAAGGACATGGACAAAGACACAAGTTCTCATATGAAGGATCTGATCGGAGCATTGTCTAGTTACAATGATCTAAGTCGCGTGGAGGCCCGAAAGGCACTTGTGGCCATGGCAAGTCAAGCTATCCCTTTTTTGGCCGAAGCTCTCAAGGATTCTAATCCCGTTCGCAGATGGGAAGCAGCCAAAGCGCTTGGTGAGATTGGAGATCCGAATGCGGCGCCCATGCTTGTAAAGGCTCTCGAGGATGAAAGGTTTGAGGTTCGTTGGCTTGCGGCCAAGGGGCTGATCGAGATGAACGTTAAAAGTTTGAAGCCTTTGTTTGAGGCATTAATCAAAAATGCAGATTCGTCCTTGCTCCGACAAGGGGCACATCATGTCCTTCATGACTTAGCCAAGGGAGAGTTAAGAATATACTTGGCTCCGGCGTTAATTGCCCTGGAGTGCATGGATTGCGCGGTTCAAGTCCCTCCCGTAGCTTCACATGCCCTGAATGACCTTGTAAAGGCGGGGATTATTTAGATACCTCGCTGAAGAATTGAAGATTAGGCCGGACCAATCGGTTTGCGGCGTCTTCTTTCTGCCACCTTCAGTCTGGCCAAGGAACGGCGCAGGGCGGCTTCGGCGCTCGCCGCGTCGACGGTCATGGGCGCTGCTTTCATTGTTTCTTGAGCGCGCTTCTTTGCTTCCTCGGCGCGTGCCACATCAATTTCGTCAGCCTGTTCGCAGGCGTCGGCCAAGATGATCACTTTGTCGGGACGCACTTCGAGAAAGCCGCCGCTGATGGCGAGGTATTCTTCTTCTCTGTCCTTTCTGATCATTAAATCTCCGGGCTGAAGCATCGTCATCAAAGGGGCATGATGAGGAAGAATGCCCAGTTGCCCTTCCACCCCCCAGGCGATGAGCGCCGTCACATCATCGGAGAAGACCATTCTTTCAGCAGTGACAATCTCTAATCTGAAAGTTGCCATACCTTCAGCCTACCTGACCCGGCGTAACCGGAACCAAAGAGGGTTTCTGATCACAAACTCCAAATGACAAATTCCAAATCCCAAATAAATTCCAATTTTCAATCCCAAATGACCGAAACTGTCTGGAATTTTGAACTACGGTCATTGGAGCTTATTTGTTATTTGATGCTTGTTATTTGGTGCTTAATAGCTCATTTACAACAAACTTAATTAAAAACCTTTTCAGAAAACTAAAATTGATGTAATTTGCCGAATGCCTACCCTCTTATCGTTTTGGCCTTTTCGACTGCCTCGTCGATCGTTCCCACCAGATAAAAAGCGGCTTCGGGAAGATCGTCGTGTTTCCCTTCCAAGATTTCCTTAAAGCCTCTCACGCTCTCCTTGACGGGGACATACCTGCCCGGGGTCCCGGTAAATTGTTCCGCGACATGAAACGGCTGGGAGCAGAACCTCTGTATCTTCCGGGCTCTGGCTACGGTGAGCTTATCCTCCTGACTCAATTCCTCTATGCCCAGGATGGCGATGATATCCTGCAATTCTTTGTATCTCTGCAAGGTCGTCTGAACCCCTCGAGCGACGCGATAGTGTTCCTCACCGACGATGGCGGGATCGAGGATTCGAGAAGTGGAAGTCAGAGGGTCCACGGCCGGATAAATTCCCAGCTCAGCGATGGAGCGCTCCAAAGCCACGACGGCGTCAAGATGACCGTAAGTTGCCACAATGCCCGGATCGCTGTAATCATCCGCGGGAACATAGATCGCCTGAAAAGAGGTGATCGAGCCCTTCTTGGTGGTGGTGATTCTTTCTTCCAGCTCCCCAACGTCCGTTCCCAAAGTTGGCTGATAACCCACTGCAGAAGGCATGCGTCCCAGAAGGGCGGAGAGCTCCATATTCGCCAGGACATAGCGATAGATATTGTCGATGAACAGGAGGACATCCTGTCCTTCGACTTCGCGAAAATATTCTGCCACCGTTACTCCGGTGAGGGCGACACGGGAACGAACGCCCGGGGTTTCATTCATCTGACCGAAAACCATAACGGTCTTATCCATCACGCCCGATCGTTTCATCTCCAGCCAGAGGTCATTGCCTTCACGCGATCTTTCGCCCACGCCCGCAAAGACGGAAAACCCTCCGTGCTCGGCCGCAATATTGCGAATGAGCTCCATAATGATGACGGTCTTGCCCACGCCGGCGCCGCCATATGCACCGATCTTGCCGCCCCTTGTAAAGGGCGTGACGAGATCCATCACTTTCAGCCCTGTCTCAAGCATTTGAGGAGCCGTCTCCTGCTCCGTCAGAGGAGGAGGCGGACGGTGAATCGGCCATTTCTCGTCTGTTTTCACCTCACCCAGTCCATCGATCGCTTCGCCGAAAACGTTGAATAACCGGCCAAGGGTTGCGCGTCCCACAGGGACTGAGATGGGAGTCCCCATATCAATGGCCTCCGCCCCCCTTGCCAAACCATCGGTGGGGGTCAACGAGACACCTCGTACCCAATTGTTGCCAATATGAGCTTGTGTCTCCACGATCACCTTACCGCCGTTCATGGGAATGATGATGCCATTATAGATGGTCGGCAACTCATTCTTAGGAAATTCCATATCCACTACGGTCCCGATCACTTGTACCACTTTCCCTTTGGCCATCTCATCAGCTCCTTGAAAATTTGTATTCCTCCCTTTCCCCCTTTTCTAAAGGGAAGGGAGGAAAGATTTACGTCGTTAACGCCTCAGCCCCTCCGCTGATATCGCAGATCTCCTTGGTGATCATTTCCTGCCTAGCCTTGTTCAACGATAAGGTTAAGTCCTTGATTAGATCTTCCGCATTGTCGCCGGCATTTCGCATGGCCACCATCCGCGCGGATTGCTCGCTCGCAACGAGTTCAAGAACGGCGTGGTAGACCTGCATCTCTACAAATCGGGGTAATAATTCATTCAGAACCGAAAAAGGATCAGGCTCATAAATATATTCTGCCACCTGTCCCGGAGGAAATGTCGCCGGCTCTATCGGAAGCAGTTTTTCGATGGTGGGTTTCTGTAACATCGTACTGATAAAAAGCGGATAGGCAAGAAAGATTAAATCGGCCTCCCCCTTGCTATAATCATCGATCAAAACTCTTGAGATGGGCATGGTTTCCAGCATGGCGGCCCGGTCGCTCATGCCGCCGAATTCAGCACGGACATTCAATTTTGTGATACGGGCAAACGCTCTTGCCTTACGGCCTACCGTCATCACGGTCACCGGGGCCTTTTGTTGTAAGATAAACTCAGCCACAAGGCGGTTCAGGTTCGTATTCAATCCGCCGCATAAACCCCGGTCGGTCCCCATATGAACGATCGCGATTTTTTTTACGTCCCGTTTCTGCAGCAATGGCAGGATTTTCCCTTTGATGCTGGGCTCGATGGCGAGATCGGCGATCACCTGGCGTATTTTTTCAGTGTAAGGCCGGCCTGCCAGTGCCTTTTGTTGCGTTCTTTTCATCTTAGCGGTCGCCACCATCTCCATGGCGCGGACAATCTTTGTGGTACCGTGGATGCTTCGGATGCGGCGGCGTAAGGCTTGTATGTTTGCCATGATGGAGCTCTCAGGCGGTTGCCGCCTGTTTCTTGAATTCTGCGATCGCTGTCTTCAAAAGATCCTCAGTCTCGGGCTTAATCTCATTGTCCTTGTTGATTTTATCTACGATCTCAGGGTGCTGGGTCCCGATAAAACGGTGGAAGTTCCCTTCCCAGGAAATGACTTTTTCTACCTGAATGTCGTCGAGGTAGCCGTTGGTGACCGCATAAAGAATGCTCGCCTGCTCTCCCAGCGACATCGGGGTATTGACGGGCTGCTTTAAGATCTCGGTAATGCGGCGGCCCCGCTCCAGTTGATCCTTGGTTGCTTTATCCAATTCTTCGCTGCCGAACTTCGCGAAGGCTTCCAATTCCCGAAATTGGGCCAACTCCAACCTGAGTCTCCCGGCGACCTGCCTCATCGCTCTCCTTTGCGCCGAGCCACCGACGCGGGAGACGGATAATCCCACATTGATCGCCGGCCGAATTCCGGCGTTGAATAGATCGGGCTCGAGATAGATCTGACCGTCCGTGATGGAAATGACATTGGTCGGGATGTAAGCCGAAATATCTCCAAGTTGCGTCTCGATGATAGGCAAAGCGGTCAGCGAACCGCCGCCGTGTTCCGAAGCTAATTTGGCGGCCCTCTCCAGCAGTCGGCTATGGAGGTAAAAAATATCTCCGGGATAAGCTTCTCGGCCCGGCGGACGGCGTAGTAACAGGGAGAGTTGGCGGTAAGCCCAAGCATGTTTATAAAGGTCATCATAAAGGATTAAGGCGTCCTTCCCCAGCTCCATGAACTCCTCACCCATCGCGCATCCCGCATAGGGGGCGATGTATTGGAGCGGAGCAGGGTCAGAGGAGTCTGCCGCTACGATGATCGTATATTCCATCGCTCCGAACTTCTCCAAAGTCGCTATAGCCTGAGCCACTTTGGATGTTTTCTGGCCTATGGCGACATAGATGCAGATCAGATTTTGACCCTTTTGGGCGATGATGCTATCCAGGACAATGGCCGACTTGCCAGTAAAACGGTCGCCGATGATCAGCTCGCGCTGGCCCCGTCCAATAGGGATCATGCTATCGATTGCCTTGATCCCCGTCATGACGGGCGTATTGACCGGTGCTCTCTTTGTGACGTCCGGTGCCACTCTCTCTACGGGGCGAGTCTTCTCGGCCTTAATGGGCCCCTTGCCGTCGAGGGGACGGCCGAGGGGGTCAACTACCCTGCCGATGAGAGCCGCTCCGACTGGAACCTCGATCACTCTCCCAGTCGCTTTTACCTCGTCCCCCTCTTTGATCTTACTGCCCTCGCCGAGGATGACTGCCCCGACATTATCCTCTTCCAGGTTTAAAGCGAGACCGGTAATCTCATGGGGGAATTGAAGTAATTCGTTGTAAGCTGCTTGCCCTAACCCGTGGATGCGGGCAATCCCGTCACCCACTTCGATCACGGTTCCCACATTCGTTACGGAAACAGCAGCACCGAAACGAGCAATCTGTTCTTTAATTACTGCAACAATATCCTGTTCCCGGGTTGCCATCTTAGCCCCTCTCCTGTTTAAAAAGTGAACGATGAAAAGGTAACGGGCCTCGTAACCTTTGCCCGCAGACCGAGTTCAATTTACCGACCCGCTTCGACCAATTTTCTTTTTAAGGTCTCTAATCGCTGACGTATACTTCCATCGATCAGCCTATCGCCGATCCTGGCGATGAATCCCCCGAGGATGGAAGGGTCTATCCGGGCGTCAATGACGACTCGGTGTTCGACCATTTGTCCAAGCCAGCGGGAAATTGCCTCCCGATTTTCGTCGTTTAAAGGCAATGCTGCGATTACTTCCGCATGTTCAATACCGCGATGAACATCCAACAGCTCGTCATACTGTTGCGATATATCCCCGGCGAGCTTCAATCTCCCTTTACTCGCCAGAAGAAGAGCCAGGTTAAAAGCCAGCGGGTTGATCTCACCGAATCCTTTCTGCAAAAGATTGCTCTTCGCAGCGAAAGGAAGCCGGGGATTCTCCAGAAAAGCCATGACCTCTTCGTCGGTTGTTAACCTGGCTATTCTTCGCAAATCGCCTTGCCAGCTGTCCAATTGATTTTTTTCCAGGCCGAGCTCAAAAGCAGCCTGGGCGTAACGTTTGCCTGAACTTATTCTGGGCATCTCTCACGTCAATTCTTCGACTTTTTCCAGTCCGAAGCCCGGGGCTTGGCTTCAGCTCGAGACTTCGGCAGGTCCGTCGACTTAGAGGCCGTTCACCGCTGTTCATGGCCCGGAGTTTACAAAAGACTTTCAACGGGCTTCCTCGATCCGATCAAGCTCAGGGCTCCGGGCTGACCCTGTGTGTATCTCCGCTCAATGGAGCAGAGCCTTGGCGGAATCGAAGGGTCAGCTTTTCTTGAAAGTGATACTTTCCCGAAGGGTCTCTTCAATCAGTTTGCGATGTTTCTCTTTATCCAAGGTCTCTTTGATCACCTTCTCAGCCGCCGCTATGGCGATATCAACAAATTCCCGGCGCAGATCGCCGAGGATTTTATCTCGCTCCGCCTCTAATTCCGCTCGCGTTCGGTCAACGATCGCCTGCGCCTGTTTTCTCGCTTCCTGTCTTGATTCTTCCTTCAGTCTTTCTCCGACCTGCACTGCCTGTGCAATGATGGCCTGCGCTTCCTGGCGCCCTTTCTCGATCTGTTTTTCAACAGTCTCCCTGGCCTGCTCGAACTCCTTCTTGGTCGCCTCAGCCAGTTCCATCGCTTCCCTTGTTCTCGCCGCCCTTTCGTCAAGCATCTTCAGGACCGGCTTGAACAAGAAAAGCCGCAACAGAACAAAAAGGATGATGAAGTTAACGACAAAAACGACCAACAGAGGCAAGTTAATCCCCAGACTGGCGAAGCCTCCCATTTTACCCCCTTTGATGATTCATCCACAGCGAAGAGATCTCTTCCCCGGAATGTTAAGCCCGCAGGACCAAAAACATAGCCAATCCGGCGATAGAAAAAACTGCTATGATGATGGCAATGATAATCGCTGCTAAACTCGCAGGTAATCCGCCCTCTCCCATGGTTATACCTCCTTACTTGACGACCATCGCTAAGATGATACACACGATCAGGACGTAAATCCCTATGGCCTCAGCGAGGGCACCGATCAAGATCATGTTGGTGAGAATCGCGCCTCTGGCTTCAGGGTTGCGTCCCAGGGATTGCATGGCTGAAAAGCCGATGAGTCCCAACGCTAATGCTGGGCCAAAGAAACCCAGCCCCGCAGCTAACCCGATCACTAACATTTTTACCACTTCTGGCGTCATTTAAAGGACCTCCTTTCCTTTTTTATTCTGTCTCTTCATGCGGCGATACGGCAATCGTTGCAAAGACAAGGGTCAAACCGGAAAAGATAAGAGCTTGGATCAGACCGATGAGCAACTCCAACCCGTAAAAAGGGATAGAAAATGCGAGAGGAATAAGAAAAGATGAGACTAAGATCAATATCTCCCCGGCGGTCATATTGCCGAAGAGACGGAAGGTGAAGCTGAGCATGCGGATAAGATGGCTGAATATCTCCAGGACGCCGACGAATAAATTGATGAACCCGAAAGCAACGTTCATCACCCCCTGGCCGATTTTGCCTTTCAGCAGTTCTTTAAGCCCTGTTAGCATCTGGCCGACATTGATGAATTCACCGAGGTAGTGAGAAACCCCTAAGGCCCTCATTCCCCAGGATTCAACGAAGATGAAAGACATGATCGCGATGGAGAGAGGTACGTTCAGGTCTGTGTTCGCCGCCCGGAAGAGGGGGGCAAACTTGCCACCGTGCTCAATCACCCCCACGGAGCCGAAAAAAGGCAAGAGACCTAAATACGCATTAGCGATGACATAGATGAAGATCACAGCAACTCCGGGAAAGATCATCCGAGCATGTTTTTCACCGGCGACACTCTTGACAAAGTTCAACAATCCTTCGACGATGGCCTCGGCCGCCGCTTGCCGCCTGCCCGGAATCAGTTTCATCTTGCGGGTGAGGACAAAGAACAAGACGGCCAGCACGAGGATCGTAAGCCATGAAGCAAGGAGTGTGTTCGTAATGGAGAAGTGGCTGACATGAAAAACTGGCTCCGCAGGAAGCTCAACCGTCGGCCGAGGAACCTGGAAGATGCTCGGGGGGGTCCTGCCCAAGAAACTGGAGCCAAGGGGGCCGAAGACCAGGCCAACGCCGAAGAGGACTAAAACGGGAATGAAAAAGAAAATTAGAATCTTGGAGCGGCTACTTCCCTTTTCCATTTTTATTCTCTATATCTTGTTTTTCCTGCTCAGCCTGATACCTAATAAGCATACGGAATAGACCGAAGAATGCAATGACCGTCCCAACGCCAAGACCGATGAAAGTAAATAAAGGGTGCTTATCAAGCACCGCAGGCCGATCGAGCCAATAACCGATCGCTACTGGGATAATCAAACTCAAGGCCACATACCAACCTACTGTGAGTAGGAATTGAAGTGGCTTTACCCAGCTCTTCAGATGAACCTCCAAGAGCAATTACAAAGACGAAGGCCGCTCTATTAACCGAGAGCACCCTACTGAAATCGGCGATCAATATTCAAAGAGCGATAAATTGTGAATTAATTAACATATACCGAATACGTTGTCAATAATTTTTTTATTTAGTAATTTCAGGTAGATAATGGGTCGTCTGTCTTCTGGGAGGGAAACCCAGCGCTCTCCTCCTTCTTATCAGGAGAACCCTTCATCTTACAGTTACCTTCGAAAATTCCACCCTCATTAATGACAAGGATTGGGGTCAGCAGGGTTCCGTAGACCTTTCCTGTGGAGTGGATTTCCACACGGCCCTTAGCGCAAATATCCCCTTCGATCAGGCCATTAATGACGATCGTGTTGAGCGTAATTTTCCCTTTGACGACGGCTGTTTCTCCGACGACTAATGTTCCGCTTTCGAAAATCTCCCCTTCAAATTTCCCATCCAGACGAAATACGCCTTCAAAGGTCATCTTCCCCTCGAAGACCGTTTCTTTTCCAAGATAAGCACTGATTTCCTCCGAGGTGGGTGGAGGGGTGGAACCACCACTGCTTTTAGAGAACATTGATTTTCCTCCTGACATGGTTCGCTCCTTTCATTAACGCACAGCGCTTAGCACATCGCAGAAAGATTTCCCGGAAGCAATAGGTCTTACACTTTGCCCCATGCACTATGCCCTATGCGTTTTTTAGAATGGCTTCCACAATCCTTTCCAAATCTTCGTGGGAATAGTATTCAATCTCTATCTTTCCTCTCTTACCTTTTGGGGCGATATGGACTTTTGTGCCCAAATATTTCCTCAGGGAGTCCTTCAAGCTACTCAGCTGGCTTTCCGTGTCATCCCTTTTCTTGAGCGGAGAGACGGGTCGCTTTCCGGGTTTTTCAGACCATCGCTTCGCAATGGCTTCAGCCTCTCTCACCGAAAGGCCCTTCTTCACAATCAGGGCACAGAGCTCCTTCTGTTTCTCTTTGCTCTCGAGGCTGAGGATCGCCCTAGCGTGTCCGGAAGTGATGCGATTCTGCAGGAGTTGATCTCTCACTTCCGGCGGGAGCTTTAAGAGCCGGAGGGTATTCGTGATGGTCGTTCGATCCTTGCCCATCCGTTTGCTCAGATCCTCCTGGCTGATGTTGAACTCTTCTAACAGGCGTTTGAAAGCCTCAGCGGCCTCGATCGGGTTCAGGTCCTCCCTCTGAAGGTTTTCGATGAGGGAGATCTCCAGTGCCTCCCTCCCTTCGACCTTTTTTACCAACACGGGAACTTCTTTAAGCCCTGCCTTTTGAGCCGCTCGCCAGCGGCGTTCGCCAACGATGAGTTCATAACCCTGATCCGTCCTCCGGACGATGAGAGGCTCCAGAACCCCTTTCTCTTTGATGGAGGCTGCCAGTTCCTCAATTTTCGACTCGTCAAAATGTTTTCGAGGCTGGGATCGATTTGGGAGGATCTCTTCAATGCCACAATAGAGGAGCGCCCTTGATTCGGCCTGTCCAAATTCCGGGAGAAGCGCTCCCAGACCCTTTCCCAAAGCCATTCTTTTAGCCGCCATTGATCTTTCCGTCCATCATGATTTCCCGAGCCAGGTTCAAATAACTTTCCGCACCCTTCGAATGGATATCGTATAAGAGGACAGGCTTCCCATAACTGGGAGCTTCGCTCAGCCGGATATTTCGTGGGATGACGGTCCTGAATACCTTATCTTTGAAGTGATTTTTCACTTCTTCGGCAACCTGGTGGGAGAGGTTATTCCGGCTGTCAAACATCGTGAGCAAAATTCCTTCGATCTCCAATTTTGGATTGAGGGACTGTTTGATCAACCGTATCGTCTTGAGAAGCTGGCCGAGCCCTTCCAGGGCATAGTATTCGCACTGCAGAGGAATGATGACGGAGTGGGCAGCGGTCAGAGAGTTGATGGTCAGCAGGCCCAACGATGGCGGGCAATCGATAAAGATATAATCGTATTCGGCTTCGACCTCTTTGATCAATTTTCCCAACCTTTTCTCACGGTCCTTTTCCTGGATTAACTCCACTTCTGCGCCGATTAAATCCGTATTGGAAATGACCACGTCCAAACAGGCGAGGGAGGTCTTCTGGATCATTCCCTTTATACCCGAACCATGAAGCAACGCCTGATAGATGGTCCCGTCGATCCCGTCCTTGTTTAAACCGACACCGCTCGTTGAATTTCCCTGAGGGTCAATGTCGATGAGGAGAACTTTTTTCTCTGCGGCGGCGATGGAGGCGGAAAGGTTGACCGCCGTTGTCGTTTTGCCCACTCCCCCTTTTTGATTGGCGATACAGATAACCCTTGCCATAAGAATCCTGCAGGATGACGGAATTCCGCTGTCCCGTTCTTCCGGTGTCTCAAATCAGACTCTATATAGCATAAAAAAGGGACGGATGGAAAGACAAAGTTGCGCTTTCATATCTTTTCAAACAGAAGAATTGTTCTTTTGAAATGCCCGAAAGGAAGGGCAAGCTTAATGGTTCTCTTCAATCGGTATGCGGCTTCCTCCGCCTCGGCAAGAAGCCCTATTTCCTTATCGTCGGTTTCCCCTTTCATGGCGATGGCTGTTCCTCCTCCTGTCAAGAAAGGGAAACTCAGGACGAGAAAGGTTCGAAGATCGGAGAAGGCTCTTGAGAGGGTGATATCGAATCGTCCTCCCAGATTTTGCACGATTTCCCTGTCTTGAGCGCGGCCATGGATCACTTCCGTCCCTCTGAGGCCGAGCATTCGAATGACATGCCTTTGGAAATCCACTTTCTTGCGAACGGAGTCCATCAGGGTCATCTGATGGGCGGGTCGAGCGATTTTTAAGGGAATCCCGGGGAAGCCTGCTCCTGACCCGATGTCCAGGGCGGAGGAATCTTCAGGGAGATAAGGTTTGACAGAGAGGGAATCGAGAAAATGTTTTAGGACAATCCCTTTCTCTGATCGGATAGCAGTGAGATTGATTTTTTGATTCCACTTGAGGAGTTCCTTCAGGTAGATGTCGAAAGCCTTTATCGCTTCTTCATCCAAATAAACTCCAAAAGCCTTTGCCCCTTCGATCAGGAGGTTTTTGTTTTCGATCTCCAATTTTTCCACATCAACTGATCACAGTGAGGCCAAGCTGGGAGAAATCTTCATCAAAACTCAGGCAGACGATATCCTCAAGAACGGTCTTTGCAACCACATAAGAGATGGCATCACAAAAAGAGAGCCTTTTATCTTTACTGAAGAGACGAAAGATCTGCTCAGCCTCTTCGCGAACGGAGTCATCATAGTAAATGACATTGAGAACCGGTTTCATCTCGTCGAGGAACCGAATAGCTGCCTTTGAGTTAAAGCGATAGAGCAGAAGGGTGGCTGTCTCACTGATGATATCCCATGTGGTCAAGAGAAAGATCTTCTGATCCAACGCTTCTCTTAAAATTTCGCCTGCTCGCTCGTAGTTGACATCCTTGGGATAGAGGGAGGCGAAGAAAAACGAAGTATCGCAGAACGCTCGATGGTGTGGAAATTCTATCATCGATTTCCTTGAGAATAAAGATAGTCATTCACTCTTTTAGAAATCGGCTCTTTGGATTTTCCCTTGATAGGAAAAGACAGCTTTTGCCTAAGATGAACCAACTTCTGAACGGCCTCTCCTGGTTGTACCATCGTCCTGGCCGAACGAATCTCAGCGATGGTTTCATTACGAACTGTAATTTTGAAAACGGCTTCAGGATTTTTCTGTATTTCTCTAATCATTTTTGGAAGATCCTTCCTTGCATTGCTGATGGAAACGATGTTTTTCATAGAACACTCCTTGAATTGATACAATCTGAACAAATTGTACAAATTTAGTCCAAGGAAGTCAAGGACAGAAGAAAGGGCAACACCGTGCGGGTCAATGTTGATCTATCTTTTCAAAATTGCTATGATGCAGGCATATTCTTATTTCCCTGGACGAAAGAGTTTCAGCTTATGACCAAAGCCAAAACCCATTTTGTCTGTCAGTCCTGCGGATACCAGGCTCCAAAATGGCTGGGAAGGTGTCCGGGATGTCAGGAATGGAATACGTTTGTTGAAGAGCGGGTTGTTGAGGAAAAAGCTCCCGAACGAGACCTCCTCGGTTTTGAGAGAGAGGCCGTTCCGACTCCTCTCACCGAAATCATGGGTGAAGAGAGAGGAAGGTTTCAGAGCGGGATCGAAGAATTTGACCGGGTCTTGGGAGGAGGGATTGTTTTCGGGTCGGTGATTTTGGTCGGAGGCGATCCAGGTATCGGCAAGTCGACCCTTCTCCTGCAGGTGATGAACCGCTTAGCGTCAAAGGGGAAAAAAGTCCTTTACGTCTCCGGAGAAGAGTCCCTCCAGCAAACCAAGATGCGGGCAGACCGATTAGGCCTTTCTTCAGAACACCTCTTCGTGGTCTCAGAGACCTCCTTAGAAAAAATTCTCCAGGATACCCAGGCGCTCAGACCTTCGACGGTGGTGGTCGACTCCATTCAGACCATTTATTCCTCCGAGCTTCCTTCGACCCCCGGATCGATCAGTCAGGTCAGGGAGGCGTCGGGCCGGTTGCTCTATCTGGCGAAGCATCTTTCCATTCCTATCTTTCTTATCGGCCATGTCACCAAGGAGGGTTTTATTGCAGGGCCAAAAGTCTTAGAGCACATGGTCGATACCGTTCTTTACATCGAGGGGGAGGCCACTCACGCCTTCCGAATCTTGAGGGCGGTCAAGAATCGCTTCGGTTCCACCAATGAGATTGGGGTTTTTGAGATGAAGGATTCGGGGTTGGTGGAAGTGGTCAGCCCCTCTGAATTCTTCCTTTCCGAACGGACCCAGCCCACCTCCGGCTCCGTTGTCATGCCGAGCCTGGAAGGTTCAAGACCCATCTTGATTGAGCTTCAGGCCTTGGTCGTCCCCACGAGCTTCGGTTTTCCACGAAGAACAGCCGAGGGAGTGGATGCCAACCGTGTTTCACTCCTGGTCGCCGTGATGGAGAAAAGACTGGGACTCCATCTGAATAGTCAGGATATCTTTCTCAATATCGCTGGCGGCATGAGAGTGGAGGAGCCAGCCGCTGATTTGGGAGTGATTGCCGCTATTGCCTCAAATTTCAAGGACAAGGTGGTTGATCCCGAGACGGTGATCTTCGGAGAAGTGGGGCTGGGAGGAGAGGTTAGAGGCGTCAGCCAATCAGAGGTCAGAGTAAAAGAAGCATCAAGGCTGGGGTTCAAACGATGCCTTTTGCCGAGACAGAATCAGGAAAAGATCAGAGGGGCAAAGGGGATCGAGCTGATCGGGGTCAACTCCATTCAGGAAGCGATGAAAATACTATTTAAATAGGAAAGGATCGTTCAGCAGCCTGCCGTCTGCGTCCCTTAGGGCTCCTCGATGTTGAGCCATTTCGGGTTCGCGTGAGCATCAATGGCTTGTTTCGGAAGAACATTGTCGAGCATGTCCTTCGCCTCTTCCATCTGTTTCTCCCAATCCTTTACGTTTTCTTCAAGGGTTTTGGCTTCCGCCTTCAATTTTCTCTTCACGCTATCGGGTTTGAATTGCGAGGCCTGCAGCTCTTGCTCCTTCGCCTTCCATTTATTGTAAGCGTCTTCATAATTTGCCCGGGCCGTCACAAATTTCTTATTCCATTCATTCGCTGTTGCCCTCCACCATTCTTCACCACGGCCTAAGAGGTCTTTCTGTTCAGAAGCTGATTCAGGGGCTGACTCGATTTCCTTCTCCTTCCCGACACTACCAGGGGATTCAATGGACGGCGGAGCCGGTTTCCCTTGAGGTTTTTTCTCGCGGATCTGGTCTTGATATCTTTCCGGAACCAGACTCAGGTCATCTGTGAAGTGGGCCGTGCCGTTCTCATCCACCCATTTGTAAATCCCTTGGCCAAAGGCCGAAAAAGAGAAGAGTATCAACCCTAGTAAGATGATCAAGCCTACCTGTTTCATCACCGTCCTCCTTATACAGCTCGAAGCATAACTCATGTCGTGATCCGTGACTCGTGATTCATGATCTGTAACTCTAAACTCATAACTCTCAACTTATAATTCATAACTCCGAACTCCTAGCTCCGAAGTGACGTATCAGTTCATCTCTGCCCAATTCTTACCCGAGGAAATGGAGATCCTGAGCGGAACAGAGAGGTCCATCACGGTCTCCATCTCCTTCTGGATCATCGGAGTCGCTTTTTGAAGTTCCTCTTCGGGAACTTCAAAAACCAATTCGTCGTGGACTTGCATGATCATTTTGGTGGAGAACCCAAATCCTTCTATTCGGTTCTGGATTTGGATCATGGCAACCTTGATCATATCCGCTGCCGTCCCCTGGAGAGGAGTATTGACGGCCATTCTCTCCGCAGCCTGCCGGACAAAGACGGTTGGGGAGTCGATGTCAGGCAGATAGCGGCGGCGATGTAAAAGAGTCATCGCATATCCGTTCTGCCTGGCCTCTTGCAGACTCTTCTCGATATAGGTTTGAACGCCGGTATATTTCTTAAAATAGCCATCGATGTAGTTCTGGGCGATCTTGGGTTCTATCCCCAATTGTTGCGAAAGACCATAAGCGCTCATTCCATATATGATGCCGAAGTTGATCACCTTGGCCTCTCTCCTCATGGAGGACGTCACCTTCTCTATTGGAACCTCGAAGACCTCCGACGCGGTCCGGGCGTGGATGTCTTCATCGTTTTGGAAGGCCTTGATCAGCGTTTCATCTTGGGAGAGGTGTGCCAGAATTCTCAATTCGATCTGTGAATAGTCTGCGGAGATGAGAAGCCATCCTTTCTCAGGGATGAAGGCGTGGCGAATCCGGTTTCCCTCCTCGGTACGGATGGGAATGTTCTGGAGGTTGGGATCGCTCGAAGAAAGTCGCCCGGTGGCTGTCACGGTTTGATTGTAGGAGGTGTGAACGCGGCCTGTTTTCGGGTGAATCAATTTCGGCAGGGCATCGACGTAGGTGGACTTGAGTTTGTTCAGATTGCGATAGCTGAGAATTTCAAGGGGGAGGTCATGGTGGAGAGAAAGCTTCGTCAGCACGTCTACATCCGTGGAGGCGCCTGTTTTGGTCTTCTTGACGATGGGCAGTTTCAGTTTGTCAAAAAGGATTTTCCCGAGTTGCTGGGAAGAGTTGATATTGAAGACCTCTCCGGCCAACGCGTAGATCCGGTCCATCTTCTGTTGCAGCTGGGTTTCGATCTCCTTCGAATATTCCTGGAGAAGGTCCGGATCGATTTTCACCCCGTTCATCTCCATCTTTGCCAGGACGATGACGAGAGGCATCTCTACGCGGTCAAAGAGGTCCTTAAATCCCTCCTCCTTCAGTTTTGGGAAAAGGAGATGGGAGAGCTGGAGCGTGATATCCGCATCCTCACAACTGTAATCCCTCGCCTTTTCAAGTCCAATCTGGTCGAAGGTGACCGCCTTCATCCCGGTCCCTACGACCTCTTTGTAGTCTGTCACAGAGCGGCCCAGGTATTCCTGGGCTATTTCACTCAGGTTATGGTTGTGTTTGGTGGGGTTGAGGAGATAAGAGGCGATCATCGTATCCCCTTCTATCCCCTGCAGATCGATTCCGTATCGTTTCAGGACGATCCAGTCATATTTGATATTCTGACCTACCTTTTTCACTCCGTTGTCTTCGAGAAGAGGTTTTAGCTGTTCCAGTGTCCAAGGAAGAGGAAGCTGTTGGTCCGTTCCTTTATCCTGGTGGGCAAGGGGAATGTAGAAGGCTTGATGCGGGGTAAAGGATAGACTGGTCCCCACGAGGTCCGCCCACATTGGATAAGGGGAAGTGGTCTCTAAGTCGATGGAAAAAATGCCATGCTTTCTCAAATCTTCCAGCAAGGTGAAGAGGTCGTTCCGATTCGTGATCAAATGGTAGTCCCCCCCTGATGGCGGGGGAACCTTTTGATCCAAGAGTTCTTTGAGAAGCCTGTTGAACTCAAGCTCCTTGAAGATCTCCTTAAGCCCCTTCAGATCGGGAGGAGAAAGGTAGAAATCTTTCAACCCGTAGCGGATGGGCACATCGGTATGGATCGTTGCCAACTGACGGCTGAGACGAGCCAGATCGCCATGGGTCCTCAGATTTTCTTTCAATTTCTTCTGGGGAATTTCTTCCACATGGGCGAGAAGGTTTTCAATCGATCCGTAAGTCTTGATCAATTGGACTGCGGTCTTCTCTCCGATTCCCGGAACGCCTGGGATATTGTCAATCGAATCCCCGGCCAGCCCCATCACTTCCACCACTTGTTCAGGGGAGACGCCGAAACGCTGGATGACCTCCTCTACCCCGAACCGCTTTTCTTTCATGGTGTCGTAGACCTGAATCCGATCGTTGACCAACTGAAGGATGTCTTTGTCGCCGGTAATGACCACGACATCGACTTCTGACTGCATCCTCTTGGCGACCGTCCCGATGAGATCATCGGCCTCATACCCATCCATCTCCAAAAGGGCAATCCGGTATCCCTCGATGATCTTCTTCACATACGGGATCTGGGGGGTTAGCCCGTCCGGCATGGCAGGCCGGTTGGCCTTGTATTCTTTGTAGATCTCGCTTCGAAAGGTGGGAGCCTTTGAATCAAAGATGACCGCGAGATAGTCCGGCCGATGGTCCTTGAGCACCTTGAGAAGCATTTGGGTGAAGCCATAGGTTGCGTTGGTTGGGAGACCCCTGGAGTTCGATAGGTGACCGATGGCGAAAAAGGCACGATAGAGATAAGAGGAACCGTCGATCAAAAAAAGTTTAGGACGATCAGACATATCCCTCACAGCGCAGAGCAGAGCGCATAGAGCATAGCGTCAAAAGTCTTCTTAATATGCTGCGCTATGCGCTACGCGCCATGCGGGTTATCATGAACGGGTCACCGGGCATTCCTGTGAACTCGATTCCCGCCGGCATGCTTGGCCGTATACAGCGCGTCATCCGCAGATTTCACAAATCCCTCGAGGTCGAGGGGGTCTCTATATTCGGACAGCCCGATGCTGACCGTAATATTTTGGAATTCGGTGTTTTCGATGGAGGAGCGGATGCGCTCCGCAATGGTCATTGCCCGATCCATGGAGGCCCCGATGAGCAGGACGGCGAATTCGTCCCCTCCGTAACGATAGCCGGAATCGACGTTGTGCCGGATGGAGTGTTTGACGATCTCACCAACGTTTTTCAAGACCTTGTCGCCCTCCAAATGACCGTAACGGTCATTATAACTCTTGAAATGGTCGAGGTCGACCATCATCAGGGAAAGAGAGGTCCTTTGACGCTTCAGACGGACCAGCTCGGCCTCTAAGGTCTTAAAAAAGTGGCGGTGGTTATAAAGACCGGTGAGATCATCGGTGACGGAAAGCCTCCTGACCTCGTCCTCCAATCTTTCTTTTTCCTTTAAGGTCTTGTACTTTTCCAGGCATTGGTTGACGATGTGGATCAGATGTTCGTTCTCGAAAGGTTTCTTAACGAAGTCAGACGCCCCTTCTTTAAGGGCCTGGATGGCATTGTCCACGGTGGCGAAGGCCGTCAGCATAATCACGCATTGGAGAGGGTTGAGGATTCGAATTCTTCGCAAAGCCTCCGTGCCGTCGATTCCCGGAAGATTGATATCCATCAGGACCACATCGGGTTTTTCCTCCTCCACCTTCTTCACTCCTTCTTCGCCGGTCGAGGCCAGGGCCACGTTGTATCCCTCATAGCGGAGGAGCTTTTGAATGATTTCAAGGGTATCTGGCGCATCATCGACGATCAGAATCCTTCCCTTGACATCTTTACGAGCGATTGATTTTTCCATCTTGATGCTCCACGGAAAGAGGAAGGGTAAAATGGAAGGTAGATCCTTTTCCGAGCTGTGACTCCACCCAGATATTACCCCCGTGTTCTTCAACCAGCCGTTTGGCAATAGCGAGCCCCAAGCCCGTCCCGCCGTGTTTGCCCCCCTCGACCTGGTAAAATTCGTCGAAGATCAATTGGAGTTTATCTTCCGGAATGCCCATTCCTGTATCCTTGATCTCAACGAGAATGGATTGGTTCTTTTGGCCGGCGAGTATTGATATTTGGCCCCCATCGCCCGTGAATTTGAATGCATTGGAAAGAAGATTGATGAAAATGTCGTGAAGGGCATTTCGATCGGCGAAGATGCGGAGGTCTGGCGGAACGTCCATGCGCAGGGAGAGGTTCTTGTCCACCGGGTTAACCTCGTTGATATATCCTCCGATGACTTCGGAGAGCAGGATTTGTTCCCGATTCAAGAAGAGACGATCAGACTTCATTCGGCTGAGATCCAGCATTTGATCCATCCTCATCTGAATTCGAGTGGTATTCCTTTGGATCGTGATGAGATAGGGTTTCAGGTTCTCGGGAATTTTCCCTTCTTTCTCCGAAAGAATGAAATCGATGTTGGCCTTGATGGCCGTGAGCGGCGTTTTTAACTCGTGGGAGGCCGTGCCGATAAATTTCATGGTGATATCGTCCATCTTTTTAAAGTCGCGGTTGACCATTTCCAGCTCTCTCCTGACGGCCTGAAGTTCCTCGAACATCTTGAGGGAGGAAGTCCTTGCCCGGTTCAGTTCCTTAATGTTCTCCTCCAACTGGAGGGCTCGTGCCTCCACTTTTCTTTTGAGATCGACTCGGCTGAGATCGGTTCGGGATTCTTTCAGAGGGAGGGTCGCTTGGTGGAAGGTTCTGGCCAGGTCTCCGATGAATTTAGAGATCAAGCTCACTCGAAACCGGAAAAGGGATTTAAATCGGCTCATAAATGCAATAGGGTTCTTCGGCCATGTACTCGCCGGAGATTTCGTAGGCCCGTGCCCGGCAACCTCCACATACCTTTCTGAACTCACACCTTCCGCATTTTCCCCGATAGGCATCGGTATTCCGAAGGTTTTGGAAGATCTCAGACGCCTCCCAGATCTCCCTGAAATGTTTTTCCCTGACATTTCCACAATTCAATTCCAGATAGCCGCAGGGTTGAACCTGACCGATGTGAGAGATAAAGCAGAAGGAGATACCGCCCAAACATCCTCGGGTCATGGCATCCAGTCCGTGTGTCTTGGGAGTGACTTTCTTTCCCTCCTTTTTCGCCTGCTGCCTTAAAATACGATAGTAGTGGGGGGCACAGGTCGCCTTGAGCTGGAGAGGAACCTTATCGATCTGGTCGTAAAACCAGTGGAGGGTTTTTTCGTAGTCGAGAGGGGAGATCTCCTGATCCTTCAATTCCTTCCCTCGTCCCGTCGGGACCAGGAGAAAGATGTGAAGCGCCGCCGCACCCAGATCAACGGCTAGGCGGAGGATATCCGGGATCAGATGGAGATTGACCTGGGTAATGGTCGTATTGATCTGGAATTCGATGCCCCCCTTCTTTGCCATCTCGATTCCACGAAGGGAGCCTTCAAAGGAGCCCTTCACTCTCCGGAAGGCGTCGTGTGTTTCCGCAGTAGGGCCGTCGATGCTGACACTGATCCGCTGGATGCCGGAAGCCTTCATCTCTCGGATGATTTCTTCAGTGAACAATGTCCCGTTGGTAGCCATCACCATCCGGAACCCTTTGGCGGTGCCGTAGGATGCCAGATCAAAGATATCCGGTCGGAGCAGGGGCTCTCCTCCGGTCAGGATGATGACGGGTTTGCTGAAGGAGGCAATCTCATCCATCACTCTGAAGACCTCCTGGGTGGAGAGTTCTCCTTCGTATGGGCCGAACTCCGCGGACGCACGGCAGTGAACGCAGGCGAGATTGCAGCTTCGGGTCAACTCCCATGCGATCATCCTTAACGGGTGATCAGCGACTCGTGCCTCGTGATCCGTGAGTCGCGAATGTTGATCATCTATTTTTGGTTTTTCACTCATAGTTCTAATTCTAAACTCTTAATTCATAACTCTTAACTAATTTTTTTGGCTGCCTCTTTGGCGAAGTAGGTGAGAATGAGATCGGCACCTGCCCTCTTGATGGAGGTAAGGGATTCCATCATCACCTGTTCCCCATCCACCCATCCGAGCTGTGAAGCCGCCTTGACCAAAGCGAATTCTCCGCTCACATTGTAAGCTGCCACCGGTATGTTAAACGTCTGCTTCACGCGATAGATGATATCCAGATAGGGAAGGGCGGGTTTGACGATGACAATATCCGCCCCTTCCTCAAGGTCGAGCCGGACCTCCCTCAGAGCCTCGTCTCCGTTGGCCGGGTCCATCTGATAAGATTTACGGTCGCCGAACTGGGGTTTGGATTCAGCCGCCACCCGGAAGGGCCCAAAAAAACTGGAGGCATATTTTGCCGAGTAGGCCATGATGGGAATATCCTCGAATTGATTTTCGTCGAGGATCTTTCGAATGGCTCCCACCCTACCATCCATCATGTCAGAAGGCGCCACGATATCGGCTCCTGCTCTGGCATGAGAGAGAGCCTGACGGGCGAGAAGGTCAAGCGTTTCATCATTCAGGATTCTCCCTCCTTCCACCACACCGCAGTGACCATGACTGGTGTATTCGCAGAGACAGACATCCGTAATGAGGAGAATGCCATCCACTTTTTCTTTGAGCTGCCTCAGGGCCCTCTGGATGATCCCGTTTTCAGCATAGGCTTCTGACCCCAGTTCATCCTTCTTCTCGGGAATGCCGAAAAGGATGACGCCCGAAATCCCCAGCGTTTTTGCCTCCTTCACCTCTTTAATCAGAAGGTCAATAGAGAGCTGAGAATGCCCCGGCATGGAGGAGATGGGCTGTTTCGAACCCTTACCAGGACGGACGAAAAGGGGGAGAATGAGGTCCTCCGGCCTGAGATGAGTTTCCCGGATCATTCTCCGGAATATTTCGTCTTTTCGTAACCTTCTCGGTCTGTATTGGGGAAACTTCATAAAACCTCCTTTGCCCCGTTAGAAAGCCTCGCTGCTTGGAGCGGGGGATGAAAACTATTCGTTTGTCAGCAGGCCTCGTTAGAAGTCAAAAACTTTCTAACGGGGTTTACATTCGTCTTTCCTTATTTTTTACAATATTTTAAGGCGATTGTCTATAAACGATCTCGCCGACTCGGCTTTGGGTTCGCGCGATGTTCACCAACACGCCTCGTACCAGATATTATAGTCTCTTCTTGACGGAAATCCTCAATCCATGACTTGATCTCATCTGCTCTCTTTGTAGATGGAAGCCAGAACCCGGTCTCTTATCGCTTCGTTCATGAAACGCAGTGATTGTTCATTTTTGTTCCACCGTGCAAGATTTCAAACGCAAATATCCTTAAAAATACTGCTTTTCTCGTCCGAAAATAAGGGCTCAGCCGTATTGTTTCCGGTGTCCTTCTTAGCTGCCACACAAATGAAAAAGCTTTACGGAGATGGTTGGGCAGGAGCAATCCTCACCTTTGCGGGTTTCACATAGTATTACCCTGTTAAATTTATCACTCAACCGATCCGCTCGATTCAATAGGGGGCGTCCGCAATGTCTTCATTCCAAAAAATAAGTGCTGTCGTCATGGTATTCATTTTGTTCTGCGCGTGTCATATTGTTTATGCACAGGACTCTAATCTTAAGAATCCCGAGTCAAAAATAAGTGAGACAATAGACTTTGTTCAGGCATCTTTTAATAAAGGCCAGACCCGTATCGAAGCTGACCTTAAGAGTTCTGAATCTAACATAAGCGAGAGGATAGACTTTATTCAAGCCTCTTTCGATAGAGGCCAGACCCGCGCTAAGTTATGGTCCTATACGTGGACGGCAATAAATGGAGGAGCGACAGGAATACAAACGTATCTAGCAATTAGTAGCCATCACGATAGAGTATCTAATATCGTTGGAGCATCTGAATCCTTCCTGGGACTTGCTGTGCTGATCGTTGATCCTTTTCATGCACGCTCGTCTGGAAGCGACTTGAGAGAGATTCCAGGAGGTACCCCGGAAGAACAAAAAAACAAATTGGATAAGGCAGAGGACTGGTTAGAAAGGAACTATAAGCAGGAAAAACTTGGGACGTCATGGCTTAGCCACGTGGGAGTCCTTGCTGTAAGTATCATTGGGGCTGGGATCGTATGGCATTATAACGGATCTAAAAACGGCATCATAAGTGTCCTAAGCAATGTTGTGGGCGGGGAGGCTATCATATGGACACAACCGACCAGAGCCATTAAGGATTATAATGACTACCATAGCAAATATAAAGATGCGTATGATGGCGTCCCTGAGAAAAAGTATTTTATAGCCCCATCCAAGAATGGATTTGTAGCTGGTATATACTTTTAGGCAAACTAAGAGGACATGATTGCAATTACGGAGATGTTAGCCGCATGACAATCCAAATCCTCATAAGGCTCGGGTATAATGCTACCTTCTCACATGTCTTGTGTCCGGTGGACTGTAACACATGAGAGAGGGGAGATCATGAAAATCGATTCCACGACGAAGTAGGGCCCATCCCTCGTACGATCGTATACCATAGCCGTTACCAATGATCCAAGCATGGTGATCGCTTACCCCAGGAAACCACAAAAGTGAGTAAGCTCTTAAGCAATTCTTACAATTCAATCCAATCTTTCTAATGAAAGCCAACAAATTTTTATCCTTAAGTTGGCACTATTTTACTCCAATTGATAGAAAAAGATAATTTTTCACAACCTCGTTTTTATCTTAGCCGAAGCCATGATGACGATGTGGACTCATTTTGCTGCAACCGGAGACCCAAGTGTAAAAGGTTTGGTGAAGTGGCCAGCCTATAACGAGCCTGTAGAAAAAGTCGGGTTTTTAAAAACGCTTCTTCTGCTGGATCAAATATAGGAAATTATTTTTTGTCATCAAAAGTTTTTACAATCCTTACTGTAATGTTCCTGTTCCCATGATCGTTTTCCTACCCCATCACTCTGTTACCCAATTCCACCCATTCACGCAA
>DBZJ01000015.1 GCA_002311635.1 Syntrophaceae bacterium UBA1163 | reverse complement strand
AACTAAATTTAGCACACTCTCCTAACTCTGAACTCATAACTCTCAACCCGTAACTTTCGCTTCCCCTTCGTTCCTTAAAAAATGTTTTCAATACTTCAGCACATTCTTTTCCAAGAACACCGCGGTCCACGTTTACCTTGTGATTTAAACCATGGTCGTCCAACAATCGGAACTTCGATTCCACTGCCCCAAACTTCGGCTCAAGTGTCCCATAGACCAATCGCCGTATCCTGCCGTGAACCATTGCGGAAACGCACATGGGACAGGGCTCAGCCGTCACATACATCACTGTTTCGTTTAAGCGGTAATTTCCTAGACTCTTTCCTCCTTTTCGAAGGACAAGGATTTCCGCATGGGCAGTGGGATCGTTGAGTTCGATGCATCGGTTATGATCTCTTGCAAGCACCTGATCCCCTTTCAATAGAACGGCACCCACCGGTATTTCCCCTCCCTGGCCAGCCTTCTCTGCTTCCTCCAGTGCCATCCTCATATACTTTTCGTCAGCTTCGTTATCTTTCATTCTCGATTTCAGATAAATCACCGATGACTGACCACCTGAACTACGTTGAGTTCAGGATGTGGTGCAGTTAGGAGTGGCGCCCTAAACCATGCGAGGTTTAGGGCGAGCCACGAACCCTACGTGGTTCGTGGCGCGCCCAGGGTGATTCGAACACCCGACCTGCGGATTCGTAGTCCGACGCTCTATCCATCTGAGCTATGGGCGCTTCCGTTAACCGCTCATTTCTTTTTTGGAGCGGGAGGGGTGGGTGCAGGAAGGATTTCAACCTGATAAGCCGCATTTTGACCCCTTATAAGGGAATAAGTGATTTTCACCCGTTCCCCGACACCGGGATATCGCGAAGGAACATAAACGGTCTTCCTGCCCACGGCAAAATTCATAACCTCTCCCTTAACTCCTTTCACGGTGATAATCCCCCTGGCAAACGCACCGGTAGTTATGCCAGCGACGCTTCCCTCAAAAGTAGAAGTCTGTTGAGCTAAGGATTGTTCCAATCCGAGCACCGTCAAGACCGCAAAAACCAGTCCCCATAGAATCAAACCCTTCTTGATAGATCTTTCCATAAAAACTCCTCCTTCCTTATCTAACCGCGCTCAGGTCTGTGAACCTCGCGCTTAGTAATTTAAGTTACCACCTCTGCAAAGGTTCAGGTGGTTCGTTAAATAGCGGCGCCCTGAACTACGTGGAGTTCAGGACTAATCCTGAACCTAACATGGTTCAGGCCATGGTGCATGATCCATGGCGCCGTGTACCACGTAAGGTACACGACAGCCATGCACCCTACGTGGTGCATGGCGGAGAGAGAGGGATTTGAACCCTCGATCCCCTTTTAAGGGGGATACTCGCTTAGCAGGCGAGCCCCTTCGGCCTCTCGGGCATCTCTCCGTGATTTCAATTCCGCTGAAATACTCTTAACCAAACTTGCCTTTAACTAGATTTCAAAGAACTTCGAAAAGCACTTAGTTGTCTGTCGCCGAACCGTTCCGCTTATGCGCAAGGGTTCTCATCCTAACCTTTGCCATACCGCATTACCTTCGGTAATGACATGGCGGAGGGAGTAGGATTCGAACCCACGTCCCCTTTCGGAGAAGCGGTTTTCAAGACCGCCGCCTTAAACCACTCGGCCATCCCTCCATTAATTCACGCTGTACGCCAGGCGATTAGCGTCTTCTACCAATTGTGCATAATTCATGACGCCCTGAACCATGTCAGGTTCAGGGCTGCCATGCACCTTATATGGTGCATGGCGAGGGAGTAGGATGTGCTCAGTCGCTTCGCTCCCTCCGCCTCCCCCGCCCTTCGGCGGGGTCGCCGGGAGAATCCCGCTTCAGGCGGGACGCCTTAAACCACTCGGCCATCCCTCCCTGATTTTGCCAAGGGCAAAATACCTTTAACGCTTAACCTTTAACTCTAAGCTTTTAAATTCTTAACTCTTAACTTTAAACTCTAAACTCTTAACTCGTCATTCTATACTCTTAATTCTTAACTCTTAATTCCTAACTTACTTCCTTTTCTCTATTTTTTTCACCCCGTATAAATAAGACTGTAACACCTCGGGGATGATCACGCTCCCGTCCGCCTGCTGATAATTTTCTAAAATAGCTACCAGGGTTCTTCCAACAGCCAGGCCGGAGCCGTTGAGGGTGTGGACATACTCCGTCTTCGACTTTCCAGAAATGCGGTATCGAATCTTCGCCCTTCTTGCTTGAAAATCCTCAAAGTTACTGCAGGAGGAGATCTCTTTAAACGTATCCTGACCGGGAAGCCATACCTCGATGTCATAAGTCTTCGAGGCTGAAAATCCCAAGTCCCCCGAACAGAGATTGACGACCCTGTAGGGAAGTCTCAGCCTTTTCAGAACCTCTTCTGCATCGGAGAGAAGCTTCTCCAGCTCGTCATAAGAGGTTTCGGGCTTTGCGAATTTCACCAGCTCCACCTTATTGAACTGGTGTTGTCGAATCAAGCCGCGGGTGTCCTTTCCATAAGATCCGGCCTCCTTCCTGAAACAAGGCGTGTAGGCCGTGTAGTAAAGAGGCAGTACCTTCTCTTCAAGGACCTCATCCTGATGAATGTTTGTCACGGGGACTTCTGCAGTCGGAATCAGAAAGTAGTCTGTCCCCTCGACCTTGAAAAGTTCCTCTTCGAATTTTGGGAGCTGCCCCGTCCCGGTCATCGATGTCCGATTCACCATAAATGGAGGAAGCACTTCACGATACCCGTGTTCTCGGGTATGAAGATCCAACATAAAATTGATCAACGCCCTTTCCAGCTTTGCCCCAAGATCCCAATAAAGGGTAAATCGTGCTCCTGTAATCTTCGCTCCATTCTTGAAATCAAGAATTCCTAATTCCTCCCCTAAATCCCAATGGGGCTTGGGCTTAAAATCGAATTTCGGAATTTCACCCCATCGCTTGACCTCAACGTTGTCGGATGGATCTTTTCCCGCAGGGACAGAGGCGTGGGGAAGGTTTGGAATGGTGAGGAGAAAATCCTGCAAGACTTTCTCTTTCTCTTCGACCACTCCGTCCAACGCCTTCAGATCCCGCGCGACATTTTTCATCTCCTCGATTAACGCGGAGGCATCCTGACCCTCCCTTTTCTTTTTGCTCACCTCATCGGAGACTTTTTTCTGGAGAGCCCTTAACCTTTCCCATTCCTGGATGGTTTTTCTTCGCTCCCCATCAACCAAAATGAATTGGTCCAGATTGACGGCCTGACCTCTTAACGCCAGCCTCTCCCGAACCTCATCGAGGTGTTCCCGGATATATTTGGCTTCAAGCATAAAAAATCGTCCCGTTACGAAAGGGAGAGGAAACAGAAGGAGCACTGCTCCCCACCAATCAAAATTTCGTTAATAGTATCATCTATTTCCTGTGAAATCAATTATTGTCTTTTGATCAAATCGGGCTTGGGAGAGACGGGCTGTTCTAAGGAAAGATGGCCGACAATGGTTGCTATCGGTTTCCCATCAATGAGAAATTGAACCCGTCTGATTTGTGGAAAATTGACGGAAAGTGAATTGACAATGGAATAGACCGTCATCATCTCGGCTGAACTTCCTCCGGGATGATCCTTGGCAAGGGCCGGGGTGAAATTGACTCTGGCCACCCCTGCGTCACTAATCTGGAGAGTCAATAATTCCGTTCGCGGAGGAAGGGTGCGAATGAGTTTCCCATTCGGGCCCTTGATCAGCTCAATGACCGTTTCCTTCGCCTCGTCTTGCACCGTATTCTTTTTCAAAATCTTTCTTTTCTCCCCGACCAGGTAGCCCTCCTCGCTGTCGGAAAAATAAAGGAGGACCTCCTTTCTCTCCACTAGCGTGCTCCGCCTCTTCGTTAGCGGTTTAACGGAACGAAAAGCCTGTTGATGGAACACCAGGATCAGACCGATCGCGATCAGCACCAGGAAAAAAAGAATTTTGCCTCCCCTGCTCTTCTGAGGGCTATTTTTCTTGTGTTTTGTCTTCATGGAAAGTTTTATTACTCTCCCCCGCCGCGAATTTCCCGACAATTGGCAGTAGGTACCGTTTTCCTTGAAGAGCTTTAGCCATCAAGAAGACCCACACGATCAGAGTGAGAATCCAGACCAGGAGGCCAAGGACAGGAACCCTTCCAACGATCACGAGAATAACAAAGAAACCCAGGAAAGTGATGCTGGATTGCTTGGCGTGAAACTTGACAAAGCTGCTTTTCTTCTCCAACACCAAGAAAATAATGCCGGTGACAAATCCCAAAAGGTAGCAAAAAAAGGCAGCCACATTTTCTTCTAACCCTGTGCTCGACTGTTGTTTCTCTTGTTCTCTTTCTTCCATCATGCCCTCCTTTTAAAGAAACTTAGCGAATGGTTTGAATGATACCGAATTTGACGAACAGGGTCAAGATTCATCAGCCCGGCTGAAGTTCTTCAACTTCTTTCTCAAAAATTGTCCGGTATAAGAGGCCGGGTTTTTCGTCAATTCCTCCGGCGTTCCCCACCCAATCACTTCCCCGCCGTTCTCCCCTCCCTCCGGCCCAAGGTCAATAATGTAATCGGCGGATTTGATGACTTCCATATTGTGTTCGATGACGATGACGGTATTCCCTCTGTCAGTCAGCCGATTGAGAACATCGAGCAATCTCTGAATATCCGCAAAATGGAGGCCGGTCGTGGGCTCATCTAAAATGTAGACGCTCCTTCCCGTCTCCCTCTTGCTCAACTCCCGGGCCAGCTTGATTCTCTGCGCCTCGCCTCCGGAAAGTGTGGTGGCAGGCTGGCCCAACTTGAGGTAACCGAGACCGACATCGCAGAGGGTCCGGAGTTTCTGGCGGATTACCGGGATCGCCTGGAAGAATTCGTCAGCCTCTTCCGCAGTCATCTCCAGGACATCAGAAATGGTTCTCCCTTTATACCGGACGTCGAGCGTCTCTCGGTTATAGCGCTTGCCATGACACTCCTCGCAGGTCACATAAACATCGGGAAGAAATTGCATCTCGACTTTCAAGACTCCGTCCCCGTGGCATGTTTCGCACCGCCCTCCGGTCACGTTAAAACTGAAGCGCCCCGGCATAAATCCTCTCATCCTCGATTCCGGAAGTTGGGCAAAGAGGTCGCGAATGGGCTGGAACACGCCTGTGTACGTGGCCGGGTTGGAACGGGGTGTCCTTCCGATCGGCATCTGATCCACATGGACGACTTTATCTACGTATTCTAACCCTTCGATACCCCGAACAGAGATACAACGCCGGGGGAGACGATAAAGCTGCTGGGCTAACAGGCAATAAAGGGTATCGATGATTAATGTGGATTTTCCCGACCCTGAAACACCCGTGATGCAGGTGAACACCCCAAGGGGAATCTTCACATCAAGATCCTTCAGATTGTTTGCCGAGGCACCCCGGAGGACGAGATATTTCCCTTCGACCGGCCTTCTCTGCTTGGGGAGAGGGATGAACTTTTTCCCGGAAAGATATTGTCCCGTCAACGAGTGCTCTGCCTTCTCCAATACCTCGGGAGGTCCGGTGAAGACTACTTCTCCACCTCTTTCTCCAGGCCCGGGTCCCATATCAATGATGTAATCCGCAGAACGGATTGTCTCTTCATCATGTTCCACGACAATGACCGTATTTCCCAAATCTCTCAGCCGCTTTAATGTTCCCAATAGGCGCAAATGATCCCTTTGATGAAGTCCGATGCTCGGCTCATCCAATATATAGAGCACCCCGACTAAGCTTGAGCCGATCTGGGTCGCCAGACGGATGCGTTGGGACTCTCCTCCGGAAAGCGTGGCGGCCGTCCGATCCAGCGTCAGGTAGTCCAGACCCACTTCTACCATGAACTTCAATCGCTCTTCGATCTCTTTCAGAACGCCTTGTGCGATTCTTTGAGATCTGGGCGGCAGCTCCAAATGCCTCAGGAAATCCAATGCCTCTTTCACATAAAGATGGGTGACTTCAGCAATCGATTTTCCACCCACCTTGATGGAAAGCACTTCCTTCTTCAGCCGCGTCCCGCCGCAATCCGGGCATGGAGCCACATTCATAAATTCCCCTAACGCCTCGTCTTCTTCCCCATCGTCTTTCCATCTCCTCTCCATTTCAGGGATCACCCCTTCAAATTCCTGCCGGAAGAGATGGGCTTTGCCCTTTCCTTTGACCTTGAAAGCGACTTTTTCTCCCGCCGATCCGTATAGAAGAAGATGCTGAACGGATTTGGGCAGCCGATTGAATGGAGTATCGAGATCGAAATGATATTGTTTGGCCAAACCATTTAGAATGGGTCTTAGAAAAGCCTCTTCCTTCTCCTTCCACGGAAGGAGAGCGCCTTCGTTCAGTGAGAGCGAGGGGTTCGGAACGATGAGGTCAGGATCGACATAGCGCCTTGTTCCCAATCCGCCACAGGCAGCACAGGCACCCTGAGGGCTGTTGAAGGAGAACATGCGCGGGGTGATCTCCGGGAAGCTGAACCCGCACTGGATACAGGAGAACTTCTGGCTGAAAACCATAGGGGTCGATCCTTCTCTTTCCACCTTCACAATTCCCTCGGAAAGGTGCGAAGCGATCTCAAGCGAATCGTTTATCCTCCTCTCGGCCCCTTCTTTAACGACCAAACGGTCCACCACCACGTCGATCTCATGGCGCTTATTCTTGTCCAGCCTGATCTCTTCGCTGAGATCCCTCACCTGTCCGTCCACCCTTATCCTCACAAACCCGTCCCTGCGGAGCTCCTCCAGCTCTTTCCGGTATTCTCCTTTTTTCCCTCTGACGATAGGAGAAAGGACAACGAGGGCTGTTCCTTTGGGGAGCCTGAGGAGTGTCTCGGTCATCTGTTGAAGCGACTGCGAGGAAATGGGAGAGCCGCATTGCGGGCAGAAAGCCTCTCCGACCCTGGCAAAAAGTAGCCTGAGGTAATCATAGATCTCCGTCACGGTGCCCACGGTGGAACGCGGGTTTCGTGACATGCCCCTCTGATCAATGGCAATGGCAGGGGAGAGACCCTCGATCGATTCTACATTGGCCCTCTCCATCTGCTCCAAAAACTGCCGCGCATAGGCGGAGAGCGACTCCACGTAACGCCTTTGCCCCTCGG
>DBZJ01000045.1 GCA_002311635.1 Syntrophaceae bacterium UBA1163 | reverse complement strand
ACCAAATACACGGCCCCTGATTCAATGGACGTAACCTACCTGGACAGCTCCGGAGAGCCGAACCTGGTTGTGATGGGCTGCTACGGCATAGGGGTGGAACGGCTAATGGCGTCGGTGATCGAAAGATGGCACGATGATTCCGGGATACAATTTCCCTACACGGCCGCTCCCTTCCACATCGTTATATCTCAGCTTGGCAAAAAGCCCGAGATTGTGGAAATGGCCGAACGGATATACTCTAAGCTCAGCGCCTCTTACGAGGTCCTCTACGACGATCGCGACGAATCGGCGGGCGTAAAGCTCAAAGACGCCGACCTGATAGGAATCCCGGTAAGAATAGTGGTCAGCGGTAAGCTCCAAAAGACCGGAGACCTCGAAATAAAGATCAGGCAAACTGGAGAGATAAGGATTTGCCCCGAAGAAGATCTTCAGGGAATACTCGAAGCGATAGTTAATGACCTGCAGCCCTCGTTGGACGATTTGCCTTATATGCCTGAGTAACTGCTCAGGAAGAGAGAAGAGTGAAAAGTGAAAATTTCACCCTTCTAACTTCACCCTTCGCACGTCAGAGTAAGTCTCCGCGCTAAAATTCCCCAAGTCTCTTCTTTGAAAACGGGAGCATCTCGATTTTCTTGCCGAAGAATCCCTTCTTCAGATACACCCTTTGTCCGGACGCTCGTGGCTCCCGCGACCACTCAACATAAAGCAGATGACGCATTAGTCAGAAAGTAAACGGCGGATTGGTTTTGGTACAAACCCTCAGCCTCCAATTCTGTCGCGATATTATACTTGACATACTTGCGTTGAAAAGGGGATAAGATGGAGGAAATTGTATCACGAGCTTTGTTTGGTAACAAACTTGAAGGTAGTCGGCCAGTGCGATTTATCTACGTTGATGAAGCTGGAATTTCCGCTAAGGAACCCGTCACCATAGTGCTCGGCGTAATTGTTCATGCCGATACTCAATGGAGATCTGCCGAACAGGCGGTGAAGCAGATTCTTGAATCTGTCCCCAACGGTTTCAAACAAGATTTTATATTTCATGCAATGACGATTTGGGGATCAAAAAAATATCACGACGGATGGGGCATGCAAGATCGATTGGCCATGCTACGCCAAATGATGTCAGTGCCTAGGCGGTTAAAATTGCCCATTTCATTGGGTATCGCGCACCGAAATGTTGCTCTCCCGACGCAATTCAGAAGCGACTATCCCTTAAAGATGCCTAAAGAGCAATTTCAGCACGTGCTGGCATTTTTTGCGTGCGTAGCCTTAGCGGACAGGTATTTACGAAGATGCCACGACCCTGATGAAGTCGCAACTATTGTTGCAGAAGATGTACCCTCCATGCGTCGATTCTTGAGAGCTGCCTTGGAGTTAGCCCGAAGTGAACCCATCTTTAATGAAGCGACGGTAAGATTGACCAGAGACGAAAAGATAGATTTATCTGATCCAAGGTGGGCCATTTCAAGAATAATAGACACTGTTCATTTTGTCGAAAAATCAAATGGTCCGCTCCTGCAAGTTGCGGATGCCTGCGCATACGGCTTTCGTAGGCTTTTCGCCAAACAGAAGCACGGGGATGAGTTCTCGGAGTCTATCTTGGGGGAGATCCTTGATATCAATGAGTATTCGAAATTTTGTTGCGGACAGCTCTTTTGCCACGATACATATTGATCTACGTCATGTATGCTACATCACTTTTTTGGTTTCGATTTTATGATTTCTTTACAAGCCTTTTCAAACAATTCTTTGTCATTGTCCGCCTTAGTCCGCTCGGCTAACTCAATAAACCGAGCGGACTGTTCGGGATTATCGGGTTCGTAATGTTTCTTCTTTTTCCTACCCATAGGCTAAATCCTCCGCTGGTTAAAAATAACAGATCCTGCCGTCTTTGGAAATCATTCTTTGGGGCTGGCTGGCGCGTCTTTCTCCGCCTTTCCGATTAGCTGTTTGGTAGGTCAACCTTTTACCAGCTACACCACAAAGGATTTTCTCAGCCCTGGTGGAATCGTCAATTCCTTTCGCAACTCGCTTGCTATAGCGAAAATCGAACTCAGCCAAATACCTGTGGAGATGCTGTTTTTCACAGTGTTGATACACGCCTTTCATCCCACGCTTGAAGATGGAGAAAAAGCCCTCCACGGTGTTGATGTGAATCGATGGATCGGAGAAAGAAACATATTCTTTTACGGAATGATTCACAACTCCGTGATCCTCAAAATGATCCTTGAGACCTCTATATTGTCCCGCTTCGTCGGTCATAACCCGCGCTTCTTTGGCGATATTCTCTTTCAAAATAGGGACAATAGTCTTTACTTTGAAATTCTCAACAACCGCGCTGCGTACCTGACCCGAGTTCCGATCAATGAGTGAAAGAATTTTATGTTTATGCCCCCCGCCGCCGCGCTTTATCGGTTTACCTGGTTCATTCCAAAGAAAAGTCTCATCGGATTCTACTATTCCACCGTTGCCGCCAAAGGGCGCAAGTTCGCCTTCCCGCATAGCTTCGCGGATTCTATGTCCTAAGAACCATGCGCTTTTCAAGGTAACCCCAAGGCTTCTATGAAGCTGATTGGCGCTGATGCCCTTCTTGGACTGAGCCATGAGGTAAATAGCCTGGAGCCAAAATCTAAGCGGAATATGGCTATCCTCGAAGAGAGTTCCGATTCTGACGGTGAAAGGCTTTTGACACGCATAGCACTTGTAAAGGCCGATTCGGGTAGTTTTGCCGTTCAACTTCCCGATCTTCTCTTTGTCGCCGCAATGGGGGCAAACAGGACCATCCGGCCAAAGCAATGCCTCGACAAAAGCGAATGCGGATTCTTCGTTGTGAAACTGAGGTTCGGAAAATACTGAGTGATTCATGGCTTTCCCCTTTGTTAAAGCCAGTATACACATTATTTTAGGTATGTCAAGTATAATATCGCGAATTCTGTTAAGTGATTCGACGGTTGAGTGTGATTTTTTCATTTTCTTTCGAGAATTTTACGAAATATCGTCAAAGTTTGGGTCGTAGAGAATTAATTATTAAGAATTTACAGAGTAAGAAAGGCCGGCGCCTGGTTTGATCACAAGGTAAATCCCCGGTGTATTATCTCAACATTTTTGGGCACTTGGTGAAGAACACCATGGAAGGTCCGTTATAAAATTCTGGCCTGCTGCCATGATTGGAACAAAATTTGCTCCTCATTCCGGGCGCAGGAGGACTTCCATGAACGGTATAATTCAGATCGTTTCGGGATTTGTGATTGGAGGCGTCGGTTTTCATCAGATTGCCGAACATCCCATCCAGGGGATTTGCGCCCTGTTTCTGGCCGGTTTTTTGGTGATGATCGGTTTTGAAAAAATGCTGCCTGACCGCTCGCGAACAATCAGGAATTGAAACCTGCTTGCACTAAAATAGTGCTCAAATCAAAGGTTTTGTGATAACAACTGCCTGCGAGTGGTTTGCGCCTTCTAAGACAACACGGGAAAAGGCCTTACTCGGGTATGGCAGTCCGGATAGCTGTGCTGATCTTTATGGCCGGTTTTGCCGCCTCCATCGGGCAGATACTGGTGATTCGCGAATTGCTCGTAATTTTCTACGGCAACGAGCTTTCAACCGGGCTTATCTTTGCGTGCTGGCTTCTGTGTACAGCGGC
>DBZJ01000149.1 GCA_002311635.1 Syntrophaceae bacterium UBA1163 | reverse complement strand
GTGTCTCAGGTCGAGAACAAACTAACGGTTACAGGTTAGACTAAACTGGCAAAATGTTCCTATCTTTTCTCTTTTTGGGGGCGCAATTTGTACCAAACCGCAGTTAACTCATACGTGTGCTCTATTATGGGTCTGCTCCACTGGAAGGGAAGCCGCTTCCTCAAAGCCTGAGATGAAAGATCGCAGATCTCTGAGAAAGGATGAAAATATGGTCGAGGAAACAATTACCCAGATTGAAGCTAGGATCAAAAAGGCCAAATCTTTAAATGACGAAAGAAAGAAGGAACTACTATATCTGCTTTCCACTTTGAAGGCCGAAGTTTCCCAACTCTCCAAGACCGACGCCGAGGACGCCCAGAGTATTACCGGTTTTGTCGAAGTATCAATTCACGAGGCAATCCGTGAGGAGAAGAATCCGCAACTTCTCAAGCTATCCTTGGAGGGGTTTTCTACCTCCGTGAAAAGGTTCGAGAATTCCCATCCTAAGCTCGTGGGGATTGTCAATTCGATCTGCAATACCTTATCGAACATTGGAATATGAAAGAGGTGGCAGAAACTACCGTAATTGGAAATTACGAATCACTTCACCTAAGTGATTTTCAGGCCTCTTGGATTCCGGGGTGTGAAGGCTCGACCTCATCCCAAAGTGGTGCCTACTAACGCTTGAGACCTCTCGCATCTCCCAAGAATTGATTTGGAGAGCTCAAAAAGGAGGTTTAAAAGGAATTGACTGAGCTCGGTATCGCGGACTCCGCAAGCGCATAGTGAGAGCTGATTCTGCCCTTTTTGTTTATTTCCTCCGGCAATCATCAACTCCCGGGTCATCTTCCAATTAGAGATAGGTGGGCGTAAGAAACAGCCCACTTCTCTGACTCTTTCTTTCTGAAAGTTTCGGTTGACCAATTCTCACAGAATTTGTATATTTCGATCAGCAATCAACAATCGCCAATCAACAATCAATTGGGTGGCGGTGTAGATATTTCTTTGTTCCGGGGAAAGAAACCCTTGGGTCTAAAGGAAACTTTCGTGAAACATAGGCAAAATCAGGGATAACGGTTCGACCCCAGAGCATTTGAGGTGTTGAGGGAAAGGGGCAATTATGGCTACAATTGACGATCTGATTTCTGCTCTTGGAGACGGTAAAGGCGATTCTCAGTACGCAGATGAGCTTCAAAATATACTACATATGGATGTTGGTAATACACAGGAGCCAACAAGAAACCTAATTCGAGACGCGATTATCAATCATGAAATCCCGGTTGGTAGCACACCCCAAGACGGATATTTCTTGATAGATACTGAAGAAGAATTAAACGAAGCTATTAGTAACCTACTACAGAGGATTGAAGGGTTGCAGAATAGAATCAACGGATTGCGTCGTGGCTGGCAACGGAGACGGGATTCCCGAGCAACTGGAGGTAACTGGCCCAAATAATCTAAAAATCAGCCGCCCGGCTGAACCAGGCAGAAAGAGCTTGGAGGTTTTGGGTGAAAGTCGAGGGTCCTCGATTGGGTTCTTCTCGCTCCATAGCCCCAAGGTTAGCGATAATGAGCATTTTACACGGACACCTGATTTAAGCTACAATAAATTGCAAAAATGAAAACCATACACAAAATAATTCATGGTGATTCTAGACAAATGAATCTGGTGACCGATGAATCGGTTCATTTGATCATTACGTCACCCCCATACTGGCAGCTTAAAGATTACGGGACAAGCGATCAAATCGGATACCATGAGACTTATGAGAGCTATATCAATAATCTGAGTCTGGTCTGGAAGGAATGTCATCGGATTTTGCACTCAGGCTGCCGGCTTTGCATAAACATCGGGGATCAGTTCGCCCGCTCGGTTTATTATGGACGCTACAAGGTAATCCCGATTCGAACCGAAATCATTAAATTCTGCGAGACAATCGGGTTTGACTACATGGGAGCGATCATCTGGCAAAAAGTGACAACGACCAATACAACAGGCGGAGCCACTATAATGGGGAGTTTTCCTTATCCCCGCAACGGAATTCTCAAACTCGATTATGAGTTTATTCTTTTGTTTAAGAAACAAGGCAATCCGCCAAAACCAACCCGAGAACAAAAAGACCTGTCTGTCATATCAAAGGAAGATTGGAATACTTATTTTTCGGGCCACTGGTATTTTGCAGGAGTTAAACAGGAAGGACATATTGCAATGTTCCCCGAAGAACTGCCTACCCGGCTTATCAAAATGTTTTCTTTCGCAGGGGATACGGTTCTTGATCCCTTCCTTGGTAGCGGAACGACTTCGCTGGCTGCCCGTAATCTCGGGCGGCATTCAATCGGTTATGAAATCAACGAGAATTTTATTCCAACTATGCGAAAAAAGCTCCAAATCGAACAAGCTGATCTTTACGGAACAGAATACATTTTTTTGAAAGACATTATAAAAAGCGACTTGAACGAAGACATTGCAAGGCTGCCTTATATCTTCAAAGATCCCCATAAACTCGATAAGAAGATCGATCCGAAAAAGCTTCAATTCGGTTCCAGGATTGACGAGAAAAGCGGCGAACGCGAAGAGTATCACTCGGTAAAGGAAGTGATTAGCCCTGAGTTGATTAGACTCAATAACGGATTGCTTGTCCGTCTGATTGGAGTAAAAGAGAACAAGGCATTGAATGGTTTGGCGCTTAATTTCATTAGTGAAAAAACGAAGGGGCAGAAAGTATTTCTGAAATTTGATCGCCAAAAGTACGATAGTGAGAATCGCTTGCTTTGTTACGTCTATTTAAAAAACAAAACGTTTCTTAATGCACATCTCATAAAGGAAGGGCTTGCAGGGGTAGACTGCTCTATCGATTTCAAATACAAGGATAAATTTATGAGACTGGGAGCCAGACATGGCTAAGGAATGGATCCTAAACAGTGCAATGAATCGCTTCCAATTGAACTTCAAAAGGAACGTCGGCCCCACTTCTGAGAGCATCAGGCAGTGCGCCCCAAGGACGATAGACGAATGGCGTGATTATTACTTTAAGAACGTTCGGCCAAGGGACCATATAGAAGAACTCGGCAGGAAGCTTTACGTCAAAGTAACGGAGGTGATTCACGCCGAAGTGGAAGAAATCACCGAGCAAGACTGTATTAATTACATGGTTCAGCTGGTTATTGACCGTACTTTCGATGGGTACATGACCGAGATCAAAACCATCTATGGACAGTTGGAGAAGGAACTCCAGGTTAAGATTGAACCCGCTCCGGACGAATGGGACAGACTTTTTAACGTCGATTTCTTCATAAGAATCAAAGACAACTATGTCGGGTTGCAAATAAAACCGGTCAATCAGGGAATACAGTTATCACAAATATTTAAAGAAAAGACATTACAGCTCAAAAGTCATGAAAAGTTTACAAGGCAATACAGCGGCAAGGTTTTCTACATTTTCTCGTCCAAGGTCGGGGAAAGAAAGGAGATTAGAAACAAAGAAGTTATTGCTGAGATAAGACAGGAAATTGAACGGCTCAAAAAAATAAAGATGGCCGCTTGCAGCAGCAGCTGATTTTTGCCCGATGGAACTAAGGAGAGATCATAGGTTCTAAACCAACTTGGCATCGGTTGGTCATTTTTAAAAAAGTGGCAAATGTGGAGAAAGGCCTTAAGGCGTTTTAAAACCTACATCCCCTCGCTTCCCCTCTAGGTAGGGTATTCCAGTGCCATGAAAAATAGAAGATATTGGGTCTCGTTTGAGAGCTTTTTCAAAAGGCTTTTTGATTACCTTAAGAAACAACAAACAGATACGCTCCCTCTCCAGTCGAGATACTTTCCGAGGATAGACGAAGAAAAGAATCACCGATTCGAATTATCGAATACAATAGACTTTCGGCAATTGCTCCAACGGAACCTCCAAGAAATCAAAGAATGGAAAGAATACTTGGATCTTTCTGAAAACGTAATTCTCATGAGTGAGTATGGGGAGATCTGGGAGGACAAAGATAAGTTTCATTTCAACTTCAATTACATTCCATCGGTCACAGACGACTTGTTTCAAAGATTCGGCAAATCATTCAAATACAGCAATAAAATCGCAGCGGAATGTTATGCATTACTTGAAAATTGCATCTATTTAGATGAGTGGAGGTTCCTTGTTAAGTCACCCGTTTACGATCTTGAGATTCAGCAGAGGCAAGCGAAAATAACTGCGGGTGTTTACATAAAGCAGATTGATATTGATGACCTGTGGCTACTTGTTCCGAGTTTAACTCATCATGGTTCTGGTGTTACCGCATATTCGCCATTTCTGAGAACAATGCTGGTCGCCGAGGAGAAGTGTAAGAAGGGCGACCAATCCCAGATAGGTGCACACACTTTCAGAACTTTCCGTGATATTGTAGCTGCTCTTTGTGTGTTTAAGAAACATCGATTTGAAATTGGTCCACTCTTTTATCAGCCCAAGAACTTTCGGTCATTTATGAGTAGTATCACCGCGATGTACATGCCGGATGAAATTCATACATATGATGACATAAGGCTAATTACAAAAAACGAAATACTGAGATTTAGAGCATTCTTGAAAAAATACGAGTCCTCAATTAGGAGGCATCGTTGGCTCGAGCTTGCTTCAGACAGGCTCTTGCGACTCTTTTACGAAATGAAAGTGGAAGATAGAATTGTGGATATCATGACAATTCTTGAGATTCTTTACTTGCCAGAGTCCGATATGGAACTCAAGTACAAACTCTCGACACGTTGTGCAAAAATATTGGGGCGATCTAAAAGTGGGGTAAAGGAGATATATGGGACCATAAAGCTATCATATGACATACGTAGTAACGTTGTTCATGCAGGGGCTATCTCGCCAAATAATAACAAAAGGCTCATGAAAGCCGGCCTCAGCTTGAATGACTTGGTAAGAAGACTGGAGGAATATGTCTATCGTAGCTTTGAGATATTGATTGGCAATCCTGAAATAAGGAATCGATCGGAAGATATTGTAATTAGTTGAAGTCCCTGTGCGCTGAATGGCTTCGTATACACACTTCTCCGAGCCACCGATCGGTTTCCCTCGAGGACTTGTCCTACTCTCGCCCTCTATTAATAATCAGGACGCCATATTAAGTTATTTCTGAAACTTTCTCTTCCCTAATTTTTTAAAAATTGGGAGAACAGACAAGGGGGACGTCCATAAAATTATAAATTTCTACTTTTTTAATGACCTATTTCCATGCCGAGGTGGGCGAATCTTATCCCCCCTGCCCTCTTCCTGTTTGGGCGAAGTCGATAAATCCTCGTTCAATGTCAGTCCCTATGAGCTCAACGCAAACTCGATCTCCGACATCATCGTTTAGGGTACGCTGTTGAAAATTTGTACTTTAAGAAAACGGATTAAGATGGCAAGGATGGAGAAGCCTTCCTTTTCTCCAGGGTTCTGGCAAATCCGCGGTTTATTTTGAAAGTAGCTCCTTGAGTTTCGCGGTCAGGGCAGGCAAGACTTCTTCATAATCCGATGGATCGGGCTGATGTGTCCGGGAGCAATTCGGAAGGCGTTGATTACCACTCTTTTTTCATGTCTAGTAGCCGGCAAAAATGTCAGTGCGGATTGCCTCGTCTTGGACTCCGGTCTGCCTGATCAACTCCTTATAGGCCGTCACCATGGGTGGGGGACCACTAACCCAGAAAAGCTGTTGATCCGGGTGAGGCACCCATTTTCGAAGAAGCGCCTCGTTCAATTTTCCCTTTTCTCCTTTCCAACCCGGTTCGGGATCGCTCAGCACATGAACTAACGAAAGCGTCGGCATCTGTCGAGCGATCTCCTCCAGTTCCTGCCCGAAAACGATATCGGCTGATGAATGACTAAAGTATAGCAACACCCCCTCGATTGGCTTCTTCGTATCCGCTGCCCAGCGAAGCATCGACCGGTACGGAGTGATGCCGATTCCTGCCGCAACGAAGACATGGCGCCGAATCTCTCCCTCCGGCATAACAAAGTGACCAAGCGGGGTTCCTATATTGATTTCATGGCCCAGGGGTGCATGTCGTAGCGTTTCCTTAAACCCGCTGCCACGCATCCGGGTTGTAAACATCAAAATGCCTTTTTCGGTGGGTGAGCTTGAAATAGTGAAATGGCGACGGTTGCCACGTTCGTCGGGGAAATCGAGCGCATCTAATTCGTAGAATATGTACTGGCCAGGCTGGCACTCAAATGTCTGACCGCCCAAGTCAAAAACAAACGAGATCACCTCTGCTGCTTCCGAGCGACGTTCCTTCAAACGAACGCGCATGCGATTATCCTTCCGGCTCCGTAATCTTCATCATCTAAAATTCACGGCTTCATCCCGCCGTCCATCCACTCCTTAAATTTTTGAATAGAGTCAGCGCTCCAGGGCCCGTCGCATGGCATCTCCTTTGCAGAAAGTCGGGCGTATATGGACTGAGCCTTTTTTTTCACATCTTCGTAGGATGAGAGATCAATCCCAGCGGGTTTCATGGATTCGATGTCGAAAGATCGAAAGAGAGGCCGAATCGCAGCGGCAAAACTTAGTGTACTCATAGGAATCTCCTTCTTTAGTGCATAGGTTTGATTGGCAGACGGGAAAGACACATTCCTTTTCTTCTTGAGACGAGACAGGCTCCGGAAGATGACAATGCCCAGGACCCCTTGTATAGCGGTCGCGAGCCCCAGGACAACCCGATAGATATTCCCTAAAGGGTCCCAGGCAGCATGGATGAAATAGACAAGGTTGTACGGCGGGGACATTTCAACGGAGACCAATCTTCCCAAGCTCATTAACATGCCGGCGATTGCCTGCACGAACAAGAAACAGGCGATTGAGATCCCCAGGCGTCGATGGGCGGTTCGTACCTTTCCCGGATTCATCTTAGTTACCCCTTTCCCAAACAAGCTGTCCTTCCGTATTTAAGGCCGGGTTGTAAAAATATGCCAGCTCTTCCTTAGAGGCGTATTCCTTCCACGTAATGTTCTTTATCCAGGAACCTTAAGGTTATTCCTGTCCAGGAAAAGAATCTAAAATCCATGTTCAACGAAAATGGTCTTGAGAAAATAAGGAAGAGCATGTATTTTTGAGAAAAAAGCCCTGTATTTTAGGAAAGGCAGTGGTGAAGTTGTTGACTAGATCGAGTTATATAAACTCAAACTCGCTTGGATTATTGAGAACAGACAAGGCGGACGTCCATAAAATTGTAAAGTTCTACTTTTTTAATGATCAACTGTCCTCGCCGGGATATTCGAATCTCAGCCCCCCTGCCCTCTTCCTGCTCCTGCTAAGCCGACAAACCCTCGTCCTACATCGGTTGCTATGAGCTGAACGCGAACCCGATCTCCGACATCAAGACCTTCAAACCCTTGTAGCAGCTTTCCTTCGACCGGCGGGTGGAATACGCGGACCCACGTTCCTTTTTCTGAGGCGCCCGTAACGATGCCATCGAGCCGCTGCCCGAGAGGTCAAGACGGAAACTCTGAAATCTCGTATGGAAAACGCTTTTCATACCGGTATGCCCAGCTTTTTGAGCAGGGTGTTCACCCGCTCGTAAGCGTCTCTTTGTATATGTTCCTGTTCCTCAGGGTCCTCTATCTCCTCAAAGTCTGCAATTGATTTTGGACCAAAAGCTTTTTCCGAGGAGAATTTTCCTGCAACCTTCTGCAGGCCCTCCCTGACCAGTCCATGATGCAGGTGAGGCTTGAACTCCTCTGCCAGTGAATCGATCCCTCCAGGACAATTTAGCACGCAGTAGTAAATATCCCAGGCGTCCTTCTCCTTTATCCGGGCGTCCATGGCCATACCCTTCATCACAAGGAACGGGACAACAGAGGAAACACGCACGGTTACGGTGTCACGAGAGCCATTCGGAAGTCTCCCCTCGATCCTGATTTCCTTTGGCATCTCAAAAACGAGATCGCATCCTCTCACCTTGCGTGCACGAATTCCCTGTATCTTCTGATGACGGTGACTTCTCGAAGTCCCCTCATATTCACCGGCCAGGAGATTCACTTCCACATCGATTTCCTTATCATCCACTTTCACTGTCCGGAAGAAGATGAAGGGCTGTTCCCCTTGCCGATAGCCCCTGCGCTGAAGTAGAGCCTCGATCCTTTTGTATCCCTCCTCCTGGATCTTCTGATGGTTCAGGGCAATATCAACGTCCATGCTTCCGACATGGGGGCCGGTGTAATGGGGCAGCAGGACCTCCGGAACCCAGCCGCCTATAAGAACGATATCATCTTTGTACTCGCCCAAAAGACGGACCAACTCTACAAGGACAGAACGTGCAGCCTCGACTCCTTCCTCTGTGTAATCCCGCCGAGTTATCATATTATCGTTTCTCTTTTGACCATTTTGGTTTGATCACGTCCCTCAGCAAGACTTCCGCAGCCTCCTCCCCCCTGCCTTTATAGCCTTTCAGGTCAAGATAGATCTGGAGCGGTGAAACGATTCTGATATCATCAACCACCTGCGTGCCGGAAAAGACTCCTTCGTCATAAGGTCCCAGAAGCATCACGTTGGCTCCGCTTTCCACCTCTTTCAGATTCAGCATCGATACCATGTCTTCAGGCATATTGAATACGTAGCCCATGGCCCGGTTGTATCGCACGGCAGGCGCAAACCGTGCGGCTCCGGAAAACCCGGTCAGCGCATACTCAATGCCCTTCTCGCTACAGACCCGCGCGAGGTCTGCCTCTATTTCAGGGATGCTTTTCAGCGAATAGAAGTTTTGGACCTGATTCTTCCGGTAGGTGTATGCCTCGGACCACCCTTCAAGGAGTTTCCACGGCTCCATAAGTGAAAAACCGTCCTGCTGGGTAATCCACTCGCGGTCAAGGAGGATTTTTTTGACGTTTGCAATCTGCCCAAGGCTCACCCCTGCTTCGGTGGCAAGATCCTGCATCTTCCATCTCCTGCCCGGGTTGTTCATGAGCACCCGCAGCACCCTTGAAGCTTTGGGAGAATAAAGAGAGGTGAGGTCTCTTCTCGTCTTAAATGGGTTTGGCCTTCCCGTTTGGTCAATGTAGACCTGTCCGAACGAGAGGTAACTGTTCCCGGCGAAATCGATGTAACCAACGCCGTCCTCGAGGCAGATATCTGCAGCCTGTGGTGAGATGTAGGGGGCCATGAAAACACTGTAGGCGTTCGGGAATGAATCCCGGTAGCGGATCAGTTGATTGACTGCTTCCCGTGCCATACGCGGTTGCCCGTTGTTCTTCAGCTCAACAATCAGAGCCTGTTTCTTATTATTGAGAGCGAGATTGACCACAAAGTCCACCCGACTCCGCTCTCTGTCGATCGATACGATCTTCAAAAAAGGGATCTTCTGAAGTGTAACCTTGAGGATGCTTTGGGCAGTTGACTCCATATCTGGCAGTTGTGTTTTCATTTTCTTAGGCATTTTCAACAGTTGCTGAAAATAATTATTACAGTGAAATGGATTGTTTGTCAAGATTTATTTTCACTATTTCTGTATTTTTCAGCAAATGCTGAAACTCTCAAAATAAGGTGGAACGAAGAAACGCAGGTTCTAAAACTTAGCGGTTGAGGAGGAAGAGCTGAAGAATCAGGGTTGTGGCTTCATTCTGGTGGGGCGAAGTCGATGAATCCTCTTTCTACATCAGTCCCGATGAGTTGAACGCGGACTCGATCTCCGACATCAATCGTAAGAGAGATGGGGACAATAATTTTAAACCAAAATCAAGGGAGAAGTTTAAAAAAGTCGGAATTTCATTACCGGAAGGCAATAAATAACCATTTTTTTAAACCCTAAGAAAGGGCTCCTAATTCAGAACAATTGTTGTGCATCAGTTCCTGGGAAGCACAACCCGGTACGAGTCGGGCGGTACGACTGAGTCGACTCCGACTCGATTACGACAGGGAGTATACTCGTCAACGAAGGGACATAGGTTTTAAAACAACCTGACACTGTTAGATCTTTTTTACGAAACGATTCATTTAATGAATCGATAAGATTGTCTCCGTGTATGAGGGGATGTTGGTTCTAAAACAACTCCACAAAAGAGGAGGAAGAAGTCCCAATGAGCTGAACGCGAATTTGTGAAAAAAGCCTGGGGTCGCCCGTTAAAGGGCAACTGCCTCTTTACCATTCAAAATTATAGTAACCCAGAGCCACATCCAAGAGCGCCCGCTGCGGCCCCCCCAGCCACAACTGGAGTATCTTGACATCCCGAAGGTATTTCTCCACGTGATAATCGAAGGAATATCCGTATGAACCCATCAATTCGATGGCTTTGTGCGCAACCCAGATCGCGACGTTACAAACATAGGCTTTTGCTCCGGAGCATTTCGAGAGCATAAACGGCTCTCCCGGACGGCCATAGAGCGCCACATTCTTGGACATCTTGAACACGTGCATGGCGTAAGACCTTGCCGACTCGATCCTTTGAGCCATCTCCCCCAAGATACCGGCATGAAGTGAGCGTGTTCTCACGGGCCTGCCCGCGATCTCCCTCTGCTTCGTCCAGTCCAGCGCAATTTCAAAGCATGCTTGCGCGGCACCCAACGCGAACCCGCAAGTCCCGAGACGACCCATCGCCACGGTGTCGTGCAAAATCTTGGCATCCTCGCCCGGTCCCGCCACCCTGTTTTCCTTGGGGACTCTCACGTCCTCAAAATAAATTTCAGCATTCGTATCCGTCCAGCACATGCCCATCTTTTCATACGGTTTACTGAAGGAGAGCCCTGGTGCGTCGGGTGGGACATAGATAATAGCGATGCCTTCGTCGCCTTTCTTCGCGTCTGTCGTGCAGACCGTACAGTAGGCGATGTCAGCGATGCCTGCGCCGCTCGGCCATATCTTGTTGCCGTTGATCACCCACGCGTCACCTTCAAGCCTGGCAATGGTTTCTATGGTACGCCCGTGCTGCGTGGGGTCCTCCGTATTCGCGCCCCCGGAAGGCTCGGTAAGAGCCATACACATGCCGTGAGGCTTATCGTCACAGATGGTCGGAAGAAATCGCTGGAGTAAATCCATCCTGTTGGCCCTCAGAGCAGGCAGCATCGCCCACGTAATGATCCCCATGTGCGTTGCCAGTCCTGCATCTCCCCGTGATATCTCTTCAACCATCATTTCGTTCACAGCGCCGCGTACATCCAAGCCCCCAAACCGTTTAGGCCAAACCGCTCGTTGAACGCCGATATCAACCAGCCCTTGATGGACTTTTTCAAATGTACTGCGGGCAAGCTTTTCATCGCGATGCCATCCCCCCTCCAGCTCTTTTCGAGAGGGCATGATCTCGCCTTCGACATATCCGCGAACCGCTCTCACGATTTCCATGTCCTCATCCGTGGCATCCGGTGCACCAAAATATTTCTTGCGAAGATCTGTTAAGGATATCATGTGACCAATCTCCTTTCTCGGAAGCATTAAGGGCCAGGATCAACCATTCGACTCCCCGGTCTGAAGCCCGGGGTATGCTCAGGGCTGATACTGAGCGGCGTTTTTTACCCGATCTAAGAATCGGGGTTTGGCGCGGGCGAACGTATCGAGGGGAACATCCATAAAATCATAAATTTCTATTTCTATAATGATCTATCTAAACATAAATAAGATTCATTTGAGGTTAAATTTTGGTTTTCGCCTCTCCGAAAATGCCTTTAATCCTTCCTGGCCGTCGGGATGAGCTGCACAGGAGGATAGTCCCTGACGCTCTCGCTCGATGTGAGACTCGAAGGGGGTATGGAAAGAGTCTATGAGGAGTTGTTTACACCAGCCAAATGAGTGAAGTGAACCTTCTGTCAATTCACGGGCCATTTTCCGCGCTTCCTCCAGCACCCTTCCATCCTCGGCGACCTTCGTCACCAATCCCCAAGCCAGTGCTTGCTCAGAAGAAATTGGTTTATCAAACCCAACGATTTCCATGGCACGAGCCAAACCTACAAGTCTGGGAAGCGTGAATGTACCTCCCCCATCGATACATAGACCGTTTGAAGTATAGCCCTGCCGTAGTGTAGCGGATTGAGCCACGACTCGAAAGTCGCAGGCCAAGGCCAATGAGAAACCACCCCCAGCCGCTATCCCATTAACAGCCGCGACAACCGGCTTCCTCATCCGGAGGATTTCCAATATGGCTTGATGGTAGCGAGCGGCCAATTCGTGGAAAGCTGCCGCAGGTCCGCCAGAGAAGTTTAACGCCCATTTCAGATCCCCTCCGGCACAGAACGCCTTGCCTTCGCCGGAGATTATTATTACCGATACCGAGTCATCCATCGCAAGACTGATAAGGTATTTTGAAAAAAGTTCAATCATGTCAAGATTGAACGCATTGAATGCCTCAGGCCGGTTTAACAACACCTCGACTATCCCACCATCCTTCTTAAGTTTTATCGGCTCTGTCATCTTATTTACCTCCGGTCTTCTTATCGATCAGTAATGGGCAGCAATTGAAATCTACACCTTTTAGCAGAAACTGTCAAAATCTGATTGCAATCTGATTGCAGGAAGGATTCCTTTCCGTTCATCTCACCCCCCTACCCTCTTCATGCTCGGGCAAAGTCGACCCTTCGACTCCCGGGCCTGTTCCTCGACTTCGCTCGGGATGGTGAGATTGTCGAACCAAAGGCCTGAGCTTGCTCAGGGTTGACCCTGCACTTCGATAAACTCAGTGTCCTGAGCTCGTCGATGGAAGCGGCGCTTCTTTACCCAGCCTTAAAAGGCGGGGTTTAGCGCCGCCGAATGGGTCAATAAATCCTCGTTCTACATCAGTCCTTATTACTTAGGAATCCGTAATTGAGCAGATACACCGTTCTGAAAATCTCCCCCCTGCCTTCGCCGAAGCGGCTTCGCGCAGGCAGGCAACCCCTCTTGCCTGCCTATGCGGCAGGGAAAAGATAGCCAAAGAGGGGAAATTCCTCCCTTTCGTAAAGGGAGGGAAGGAGGGATT
>DBZJ01000124.1 GCA_002311635.1 Syntrophaceae bacterium UBA1163 | reverse complement strand
GCGTTAGACGCACTACACTAGCTCTCTTCATTCTATTCATAACCATCCTGAAAACATCCCTAACCTATTCCATACTTAGCCTGGAGTCTCTAAAAAGGGCGGGCGGTCTTGAAGATAACGGTTGATCACGCTTCCTAACGCTGAAGCCTTCTCTTCACCATGATGTTCAGTAAGCGATCCATCGGATTCTGGGGTTTTTGCGTCCCAAGCCTCACCGGCCGGGTCTGAAAAAGATAGATATTTCCCCCTGCTGGTAAGTCAGGATCAATAGCCCACTCCACATCTTGCGGGCAGCCTAAACGTTGTTCGAGGAACTTGGCAAACCCAGCGACCTCTCGTAACTCTTTTTCACTGATACAAGGGACGTTTCTTTTTTCAAAAGGCACATCCTTCGTTTCCACTCCTTGTTCGAAAGCGATAAAATGAGTGCCTTTATCGGCAATGGCGGTTTCTTGAATCCTGAGGCTTTCTTTTTCTAACACAAATCGGTCCACTCGCATCGTACCGCTTACGACCCCCTCTCCTAAGCCCCAGTTTGCCTCGACGACAATTACGGACGTGTCACCGGTTACGGGTTCTGCCGTGAATACAATCCCTGCCGTTCTTGCGTTTACGAACGTTTGGACCGTGACACCCAAGATATCGCTATCAATCGGAATATCATGAGTCAGACGATACCACATCGCCCGGGTACTAAACGCGCTCGACCAAACTTCCTTAACTCGCCGAAGCACCTGCTTCTTGCCTCTCACATTGAGGTAGGTATCAAACATGCCTGGACGGCTCGCGGGCGCACCTGACCGAGTGGAAACAGACAGATCGGCCTTACCTGCCCTCTTGCAGAGCTTACTGTAGGATGAACTTATCTCTTTCCTGATGTACAAGGGGATTTCTTTTTCCTCGATGATCGAACGTATCTCATGGCTTGCTTTTTCACATTGTCCAATTTCCGTAATTTTTCCAAAGCCTGCGATCAATTGAGAAATTTGGTCGCTCGCACCTGTTTCAGCCATGAACCGGCGGCAGGTTTCCCGTGAAATGACAAACCCTGGAGCAACCGGTACTCCAAGCTTTACCATTTCTCCCAAGTTGGCGCCTTTTTTACCAAGCGAATCGTTATATTCTTGTCCTATTTCTTCAAACCAAAATATTAATTTGTCCTTCTTCATTACCTGCCCTTCTCTTTACAGTCCAGAAATTGACCTTAAGGTATTTTATTCTGTAGAGATTATCAACTGTCTAGGCTGTTCAGTCTATAATGTAAACAGCACCCACATCCCCATCAACCCTAATCCTTTGACCAGTCTTGATCTTGCTCGTTCCCGTCATTGTATTGAGAATGGCGGGTATCGCATATTCTCGGGCGACAATGGCTGCATGACACATAGGCGCTCCGGTATCGAGCACGGCAGCCTTGATCAAACTGAAAACCGGAGTCCACGCTGAATCGGTTGCTAAGGCAACCAATATCTCGCCTGGCTGAACTTCTCCCAATTGATCCACCGAAAAGAGAACCCGGGCCCGTCCCTCCGCAACTCCTGGCGAGCCGATGATACCAATCACGTCTGCTTTTAGCTCTGGCCTGGGGGTAGGCGGCCTTCCTTGGGTTGCCATTACCATCGGGGGATCTTTCGTCGCCATGAACCTCTGCATGGCCTCTTCAAAAGGGATGTTGCCGTAATAGGGCTCAGGACGGAAGTTTTTCGCTTCCTCCCATTGTTCTTTTCTTCTTTTCGCAATGCCCGTACCCTTCATCACATATGGGTCGCTGAGCAACTTAATCACGTCGTCTCCGACTAGGAAGAAGATGTCATCGGGTTTCTCCAAGGCCCCGGCCTGGGTAAGCCTTTTCCCTATTTGAAGCCAAAAATACCTGATTGCTGAGAAACCATACATCTCGAAGTAGAAGGAATGTTCTTCTGACCACACGCCTGTCTTCTGCCCCGCCTTCATAAGAATGCGGTACCACGCCCTCTGGTCCGAAGGCAGCTTGTTTAGAACCTGTTCTTCGGCCTCCTTTCTGTCACGGGTTTGTTTGGCGATGATGTTGTCCAGCTCAAAAACGGGATTTGCCAGGAATTGTCGAATGCGCATCAGTACGGGCGTTGGATCTTCCCGCCAGGAAGGTGTGTCGAATGAGAAAACGACGGCATTCCGCCAGCCAAATTCGTCAAGGAATTCACGAAACTCCTTGGCGAATTTTTTTCCATTGTCACTCTTCTCAAGATTTGGAAGAATCTCCTCTACCTTGCTGCGGGCGACTATGTCTTTGAGGCCTAGTTCAATAATCCGCTGCGCAAGCTTGAATTGCCGCCGGTCCGTCTCGAAGCTGCGATTATCAAAGCCAGTCATCAATTTTTGAAATTGAGGGTGGTAGGAATCGATTCCGAGCAATTCGCTACTGAGCGCTTCCCAATCTTGGAATATAACGCCGGTTGCGGCGAAGCTAACAAAGTGCCAGTAAAACCACCTGCGGCGGAACTGACCTAGCTCTTCAACCCAGTCAATGAGCTGGGACCAGGTCGCATTTTGGTAATCGCGCTTCTTTATCTTCTCATACACCTCCATCAGCTCGGAATAGGCCCGGTTGATCATCTTGTCAGTATCCTCGAGCCACGGACGGATCGCTTCCCTGTACCTTCCCGCACGTTCCTTCACTTCCTCATCTGAATGGGGCTCATAGAGCGCTACGATATGGTAGCCCCGCAATGTCCTGGCACGAGGACCCCTGGAAAGAGGCAGAGGCATATCTTCGTAGGCCTGAGCAATCGGTCCGGTCGCACCGTACCCCCACCACCACTCAAACATCGGGACCCAAGGACTGCCAGGAGGGGTATGAAGCCGATCCCAAACCCAATACGTGCTGTCCAGATCATCCTGGGTAAGCTGATAAGGATTATGGACCTCCGGCACTAAAGAATTTTTCATTTTTTCCATTTTGTCCCCCTTTCTATCGAAGATAAAGTTCTTAGCAATTTCGCAGTGAAATACCCGATTCAGTCTACCGGTCATCACTTTTGAGGAGAGGTCTCCTCTTCCGGTTTAATGTAATAGGATGATTCTGAAACACAGTTAGGATCGAACGCATTCTTTATCTTTCGCATCCAGATGTGATAATCCAGACATTTTGGGCCAGCCATTTCATGAATTTTGCCCCCGTACGCCAACAGCCCAAAAGCCCCTGCAAAGGATGCAATATCGATATTTTTCTCCAACCACAATTTGCCTAGAATGGCTTCGATTTCAGCGGCCCCTTTGATCGACTGGGGATCCAAGGGATCATAACGAACAGCAAATTCTTGATGAGCCCCGGATGTGTTCTCCTCGGTTGCTGTCAGCCAAGTCGGATCATCATCATCCAAGACAACACCTCTTTTACCGAACGTTTGTTTGACTTCGTATCCCATTTCATTCGCTTTGAGCATAGCCACCAATGCCTCGTCCGCATTTGCTCCGGTGGAAAAGCTTCCCGTGGCCCGAAAGACCCCTTTGACACCTCCCTGACCGGTAAGGGCGTGAACAAACCTAGCGCTTTGTCCGTGAGCGTTCTCAGGGAACATCTCCCCTTCGGTTCTCTCCAAGATCTTCTCCAACACCTTCTCTTTATAATCCATTTCCCGACGAGAACTCGCATCCATGATCAGGGCCAGTGAATTGGCACATTTTTTCTGAAAGTAGCCTTCTTTCCATATCTCCCACGCCTCTTTATTCGATCCGGTCATCCCTGCAACCATTGTGAACGGCCCGCGTCGGCTACAAGCAAAGGCTATCGCTTCTTCGTTGATTAATCCAAAGGCTTCGTATAGCTTCTCTCGAGATGGAAAAATGAGGGTGAAAACTCTGAAATTTTCCGGCACATCCACTGTATAGGATGGAGGCTTTCCCTTCGTCTCCATCTTTGCCGGGCCGTACCACGGAACAAGCTTTACTGCTGCCTTCGTGATCACCCCTAAACCACCGCTTGGCCCCGTATGACCTCTCATAATACCTCTTAGGCTTGGCCCGGGGCCGTCCCCGGTAAACCAACCCGCTCCCGTCCCGAGTGAACCCAACCTCAGGATTTCTCCGTCAGGAAGGACCCATTCAACGCCCAAAGGGTTGCGTCCGCCATAACCCGCGCTGATCTGGCTCGAACTCAGGCCTATATAAGAAGTGGCACTAGCAACGATCGAACTGGTGGGACTTGATCCGGAATAGGACCGGAGTCCCTTCTTCATCGCCTCGAGCAACAACTCACCGGCCGTAACACAAGGTTCGATGACTGCAAACATATTTTTCTCATCGATCTCGAGAATCCTGTTCATTCTCCTAAGTTCGATTGAAAGAAAACCCTTAGGCCCGGCGAGCGCAGCAGAGCAAAAACCGCTGGCGTGGGCTTTATACTCGATAGCATATCGATTACACAACTTCACGATGGCCTGCACCTCTTCCGTACTTCCGGGGAGGATAACGGCATGTGGTCGTGGGGAGAACCGATCGCCAAAGAACATCTCGTTTCCCCACACAAAACAGTAGCCTTCGAGTACGGCGGCCTCCTCCGTCAAATATCTTGCCCCCACAATATCCTCTAATGCCCGATAAGCTTCCTTTGTCAGCGCCATTTTTGGATTCCTCCTCGCCCGCCGGCTATATTCAAAGCGCTTGTTGCACTAGCTCTACTATGTCATAGACTTTCATCCTGGTATCCATCGTCTTGACGACATCAAGCAAATTCCGTTGGCACCAAGGACAGGCGGATACCGTTGCCTCTGCACCTGTGGTTTCTGCCTCTTTCATTCTTTCCAGACCGGTTCGCAACGCAAATTCAGGATAAGCCTCTTTCACTCCACCCCCTGCGCCGCAACACCAAGCGTATTCCCTAATTCGAGGCATCTCCACAAGCTTCAGGCCAGGGATACTCTTCAGCAGATCCCGTGGAAGATCATACACCCCATTCGCACCACGCCTGAACTCCTTTGGCGGATCCTGAACAATCAGTTGGCCCATTACCTTCTTTTCCACCCCGTTCCAACGTATCCATGGCTCTGCCAACCGGCCCAGATGACAGGGATCATGGTACGTAACCTCCATGGGAACTTCCTTTATCAACTGGAGCTTGTTCTCCTTGATTAAAAAATCAAGGAATTGAGTAATGTGCAGAACCTGCACGTTCACTCTCATGCCAATTTTGTCATAGAGAACATTGAAGGTTTGATAGCAGTGTGGGCAAGAAGTAACCACCATCTTAACACCCGATGCCTCCCAGGCCTTCGCGTTACGCCCCGCGTATCTCGCAAGCTCCTCCTGGTATCCCCATTCGTAAGCCCTCCCGCCGCAGCACACCTCTTCTTTCCCCATAATACCGATATCAACGCCTGCATCTCTTAGCAGACTAACGGTTCCGCGAGCAATATTCCACAATTCCTTATCAAAGCTTAATCTACAGCCTGCATGATAGAGGACCTGGACTCTGTCTTTTGTAATATCCTTGACATCGAGGCCCTCGGCCCACTTGCCCCTCTCAGCCTTGGGACTCTGCATCATGTTGTCCTCTCTCCTCAAGCTCTGGATTGCAGGCATATGGCCACGAATGACGTGACCATCTCGAACGCATTTGGCTCTCAACTCTAGCATCGTCTCCAACGGTTCCAAATCCGTTTGGTTTTTGCACGAGACATCACAGCCACCGTCCATCTGGCACTGATAAATCATATCCAGCAACGTATCCGAGTAATCGATTCTTCCACGAAGCAATGATAGTCCGGCTACCATCCTCCCTCCGGCTGACCAGCCGTGAAATTCGTATTGGGCGATACTTGGACAGATGGTCGCGAATTTGCGTTCTGTCATTTTCATATGAGGCACCCACTTGCAATAGGAACACCGGCTACACCTTTCCATATAAATCTTGAAATCTTGAAGGGGCATTGGCTTAACCTCCTTAGAAACACAATTTCCCGGGATTCATAATGCCATTCGGATCGAATATATTTTTGACCTTTCTCAGAGCGATGACCGTATCGGCGGCACGGCTGTAACCCATCGCAGCCCATGGTCCATAAGGGCGCGAGAAGAAGGCACCCATGTCGGCCAAGGCCTTGCTGGCAGCCGTAAAGAAGTTTCTCATCCTATCCACTTCTATTGAGCGCTGCGGCGAATAGCTCAAATGAAATTCACAGTGGCAATTTGTACCCTGCACGGTCGGCTGGATATAGACCCCAATATCTATTCCTGGATATTTGTAACGGCCTGCCAACTCATTCATCTTGTTTATGAATTCCGGAGTTCGGTTGAGGTTCGTAATAAAAAAAATATCCTGACAACCTCCTTTGTATCGGAGTTTCCAGTACGGTTCCGGCGAAGGTTGAGATAATGCGTCCGACACAACCTCGGCTGTCGCCCCCGGAATTACCATTTGGGGTGTCAGTCCGAATAGCTGAGCAACCTCTTTAAGTTCTGTTTCTTCATAGGCGACCTTTTCATTCGGCAGCAACCCGGCGCCTTCGATTCCCAGGAAGAGAGCCCAATTGGGCAGGACCTCACGCAGCGCTATGGCCTTTTCGGCATCCTTGGCGAGAATGCACGCCAGCGTGTGACCATTTAATATCAGGCATTCAGCTCCAACCTTCTTCCACATCAGCCTGTATGTTAAGTCGATGAGACGGTCAAGATCTTCAGATGGCACAAAGAAACCTTTCTTGACTTTGGGCAAGAGCTTACATTTCACCGTCACCCAAGTTACAATTCCCATTGTCCCTTGCGCTCCCTGAATCAATTTGGCAAAGTCCACCTGAGCCGGCCCCATCCCCCTCACCTGGGTACGGCCAGTTTCCCATTGTTCTTCTATCGTGCCCGGCCCGGCAGCGGAGCCGGTTCGGAACAAATCACCGCTACCATAAATGATTTCCGTACAGAGTAATGGATCTTGTGTCTCCCAGTGAGCCCTTGGGATCGTTATAGGCTCCCTTTCGAGACAACTTGCGACCACCGATTTGGACCTGCGGGGTACCAAGGGCATGAAAGGTGATAAGCCTTCTTTTCCCAGTTCAGGGATAAGTTCACCGAATGTGACCCCCGGCTCAATCATGGCGACCCTACTTGGACGGTCAATTTTTATGATCCTCTTCATTTGGCTCAGGTCCACGGCAATAGCTCCTCCCACACTGGGCACAGTATCGCCTCGGAATCGATGGGCACCGGAACTTATCGGCACAAGCGGTGTACGCGTTTGGTTCGCCCACTTCACGATCGCTTGCACTTCCCCTGTATTTTTTGGTTTAACGACACAACGAGGCCTTATAGCGTGCACAAAGCTCTCGTCTTTAGAATATGCTTCAAGCGTAGAAGGGTCGTTAAAGACGCACCCGGATCCGACAATGGCTGCCAATACCTCGTCCAAAGACATCTTTATCTTCTCCTTTCCTTATTAGGTAGGCTCTCATACTCTTGTATAATTGACCTCGACAAAAAACTCTGGACAGACTGCACCAGTCGGGTCTCAGGCATGGCAAAGAACTTCCCACTAGTATGGAGTCCTCGAGTACGTTTTTTTAATCCTTCTATCTCCTGCTATCTCTTGTAGGAATAGATGACCGATAAGATCTTTGCTCTCGGTTTACCTAAACTTCTGCCGCTATGCGGAACCCCAGAATCAAAATAGATACTGTCCCCCCGCCTCAGAATATATTTCTTACCCGCATACTTGAATTCATGCGTTCCTTCCAATACATACATGAATTCTTCACCTTCGTGTTTGAAATTGCCTTCCTCGCCGATCGTGGGTAAGATAATAAATGGCTCCATGTTTTTGCCCGGCTTGTTATACGCAATCGCCTCATATTCATACCCGTACAAAGTCCCCTTCGTTATGACCTTCTTCCCCTTGTCTCTACGTACGATGAGAAGTTTATTGTCCTTGATCTTCTCCGTAGTTTCCTGAAGTAAGAAGCTTAACTGCACACCCAATGTGATGGCGATCTTATTCAGTGTGGATAACGGAGGAGCCCTGTGAGATCTTTCAATTTTGGATAAATAGCCCCTTGTAATGCCCGCCAGCTTCGATAATTCTTCCAACGACAACCCCTTCTTGATTCGAAGGGCCTTAACGTTTCTTGCAATCAATCCCTCATCCATGAAAGCCACCGTATCCCAAATGGAAATATTTGTCAAGAAAAAAATAATGACCTCTCAACATTTCCTATTCTCGGACTTAGGCACATTCGGGAAGGGTGAACGTATCCGAAATGGAAACATTTGTTGGACTGCGAAGAAGACCCTTTGAAAATCACTAATTTTTGCGGACCGAAAATACTATAACTGACTCAATCTGAAAATATTTTGCCGCGAGAAGACCGAGGCCTTCGGTGATCTCTTTGTCTCGTGATGTGAGTTTTTCCCGCCGACATATGTATCCAAAAAGGAAACTTTTTTCTCGAGGAGATGGCCCGGCTCGTTTTCTGTTGACAGATGTTTTCAACAATGACATGGATAATCGCAATCGGCATCATCAGAAACCGAAAAGAGATCTTTTCGAAGGGGAATGCTTCTTTCAGGAGAGGCGAGTAATAACCGGATAATTTTCTTGGTCAAGAGGAGAACATAAATGAAACTGAAAGACAGAGTTGCGTTTGTGACTGGCGCGGGCAGCTGTATGTTGATATGTATATGCCAGTGTGGCTCGTCGGATTATCTTTTTTGATCTTCAGCCGAAATCTCATCCGTAAGGGATTTACCCATTCTCTCAAGAACATCATGCAGTGAGCCCCTGAATGGACCGGGGGACTCAATCTTGATCGACGTGAGTGCTGCAGCAAACTGAAGCGAGTCTTCAACCGAATAATCCAGTCTGTATGGCAGATATGATCCGATAAGGGTATCGCCGCGTCCCATCCTTCCTCTGGTGCTCGCGTTAGTAAATTTCACAAATGTGGCTTTCCCCGCGCGCTGAGCAAGTGCTCCCTGTGAAGAAGTTATTATAATCTCAGCACTTCCCCAGCCTTCCAGTATGTTCGCCTGTTCCTGCAGGACGTCGGCATCAGTCAGCGCCTTCGCCTCAAGCGCATCCAGTTTAACAAAATCTGCAATGCTCAGGATTTCTTTTTTCTCGTGGACGTCTTTGGGGTGGAGAGCCTCCGTCTCACTATCAGGTTGAAGCACAAAGCTCTGCATATCCACCGATAAACGGAAGCCACGTGCCCTCAGCCCTCGCATTAGCTCCAGTTGAGACTGGGGTGCACCCATGCAGCAGAGGTGCACCAGGCATGGCTCAAAAGGAGGTATGTCGTCAATAGCAAACTGTTTGGCGCCCTTTATCAAAAAGTGCTGCCTTTGATCGATGTCAGCCGTTTTGAAGACGACACGGTACTGCATAGTCTCGCCACGCTCCACGAATAGATCAACACCAGCAGTTTTTAGTGGCTCCAAGAGGTATTCTTCACCTTCAGAGACCCGCGTCACTGTAGCAATTTTTTTCCGAAGGCAAGAAGCTGCTATTGCAGCGAAGAGCACTGGACTAGCCTGTTCGATGAAAGGGGATCCTTTGAAGGGAATAATGGTGCCCGTACCTAATTGACCAATAAAGATAATATCGTAAGGCTTCATTGTCATCCCTGTTTCTTGAGTGCTCGATTAATATATGTACTGATTGAGCGATTGATGTCAACCCCCTTTTGCATCCATTTTGAAGTACTCTCTATCCAGAAAGCCCATCATACATGCATTGTTGATTGGGTTTCCCCCCGCTCGATGGCCATATATCTTGCCAATACCTGCACATTGCCCGAACTGAAGATTTCGGTTAAGATTGTATCCGGAGTGAAGCAAGGCGGAATTCCGGATACAATTAAGATGAGCGAAGCCGCGGGCCAATAGCTATGGAGATTCAATTGAGCAGTGAGGTTGGTCCGGCGAGTTTTATTGATTCACGATGAATGATGAGTCTCTGCGAACCAAATAGAATTCTGGCAGGCATAAGGTAATGCTTATCTATTGGGGTCAGGAGATTCACCTCTTTCTAGAGCAAGTAGGTAAGGCTCTCCATCGTCCCCAATGGAATTTAATGATTGCAGGTTTATTCACACCATCCTGAATCCTCTTCATGGGGGCCGTCCGTTATGCTGGGGTAAGAGGATCTCCCTCTGGATCATTTTCCCCTTCCCACAGTGGGGACAGATTGTGGAATCCATTCCGGTAATTCGAGTCAATAGGTCTTGCCACGATTCTTTTGGAACCTCCTTCGTCTCCTCACTCGCCGCCACACCCAGAAGCTTCTTGCATCGCGAGAGTTTTGTCTTTCGGCTCCGATGACTCATGATCCCATAATATCTGATTTTGACAAACTGGTTCGGTAGGACATGAAGCAGGAAACGGCGAATAAACTCAAAGGCCTCCAACGTTAGGAATTTGATTTTGTTGTTATCTGCTGAATCCCTCCATCGAAAGGTCACCTGATTGTCTTCCAGTTTAACCAACCGATCATTGGAGAGGGCCACCCGATGAGTGTAGCGGCCTAGATAATCCATCACCTTTTCAGGATTTTTCAAAGGGGGCCTACAATAAACTACCCACTCTTGACAATAAAGATTCGTGAGGAGTCTTTTAAAGGCGGACGCTTCCTTCAGTTCCTCGATCTGTCCAGGAAACTTCAATCTCTCAGCCTCATAATCCTTTTTCAATCCATCCAAGAATTTGCCTCGAAACAAGCAGGAGAGCACATGGACTGGGATGAAGAAGTCTTTCTTTGAACAGATCCATTTTTTTCCATCCAGAGATAACCCTCCTCCGCTCACCAGGCAGTGTAGATGAGGGTGGTCGATCAAGGTTTGGGACCAGGTATGCAAGATCGCCATAAACCCGATCTCTGCCCCCAGATGTTTGGAATCCCGAGCCAACTCGGTGAGCGTTTCGGAGACAGCCTTGAAGAGAAGGGTGTAAATGACCTTTTGATTCCTCAGGGCCAAGGGTCTGAGCCCTTCGGGAAGGGTAAAGACCACGTGGAAGTAGGGAGTGGGGAGTAAATCCTTTTCCCTTGCTTCAAGCCACCGCTCTTTCTCCAGACACTGACACTTGGGACAATGCCTGTTTCGACATGAATTATAAGAGATCCGAACTGTTCCACAGTGATCGCATTGATCAATATGCCCTCCCAATTCCGCGGTACGGCAAATCCCGATGGCCCGCATGACACGGAGATGTCGAATGGGCATCTGATGAGTTTGTCGATAAGCTGGCCCAAAAGCCTGGAAGATATCGGCCACTTCTAAAGAGGGTTTCATGAGAAGCAAACCTCTCCATCAGGTCGGCTTCTCAGGCTCCTCCAAAAGATCTAAAGGGCTGGTGACTTTGGTTAATTCTTTTCGACTCAGATGAAGATAAACCGCCGTCGTCTTAGGATTGGTATGGCCCAACAGATGCTGAATATGATAAAGGTCGGTCCCTGCCTCCAACAGATGGGTGGCAAAACTGTGCCGTAGGGTGTGTACGATTGCCGGTTTCTTAATCCCCGCCTGACGAAGAGCCTTGTAGAAGACCCTTCGGACAGCGTTTGTTGAAAGAGGTTTCTTGCGAGAAGGATTACAGAACAGCCAGTCCTCGGGGTGGTACTTTCTCCAGTACTCCCGTAGAATATCCAAATTACGCTTGCCCAATAACGTATACCGATCTTTGTTCCCTTTCCCATATTCCACCCGGATCGTCATCCGCTGACTGTCGATATCTGAAAGCTTCAGGTGAAGGGCTTCGCTGATCCGCAGACCCGCTGAATAGATCGTCATCAGGATCGCCCGATGTTTGAGATTCTTGATCGCTCCAAAGAGAGCTTCCACCTCCTGTTGGGAGAGAACGGTTGGAAGCCTCCTCCCTATCTTCCCTTTGGGAATCCGGAACCCTTCCCAATCCCTCTTGAGCGTCGTCTCATAAAAAAACTTCAACGCCCCATAGGCTTGAGTGACCGCTCCCTGAAAAACGTTTCGCTCCTTGATGAGATAATGAAGATACTCTCGAACCTCCGGATCTCCCAATTCCTCAGGGGATCGATGAAAGTAAAGGGCAAACCTCCTGACACAGGCCAAGTAAATGCGCCTTGTGTGAGGACTAAAATTCCTTAACTCCAAATCCCTCTTCATCTGATCGTACAATCTTCCCATGACCGCTCTCCTTTCTTAAATAGTGGATTTAGTAACCTCCACGTTTTACCAGAAAAGAGAGCAGGCTGGCACTGCTGAATCCATGAAGCAGGGCAAGGGGATTTCTCAAGAACACCACTTCCCCAGAACTTTTTCAGTTGTCAAAGAGCTAATGGTTTTAAACTAACGCGAAGCGGTTTCGTTCATCTGGTTGAAATCTACATCGGAAGGAAAGAGGGGCGTTTCATTGACAAGGAAGGAAGCAACACTAATTTCGGTATCGTCCGAAAACTTTAATCCTCCTCTTTGATTATTGGTGTCTGTATTTTAGGAGTTCTGACCTACCCCAGGATCCTCTTCAGGGTTTCGTCGGTTTTTCGCCCTTTCGGACCCTCACCCGGGAGATAGAGCATTACCCCTTTACCACTTCTTATCGGGATGATCTCAATCTTCCCCGCCGAAACCATCTTGCCGGTGAATTCGATTGGATCTTTGTTGAAATGCTTTCGGTAGGCATCATTGAACCCGCTAAAAACGCTATGGATCCCCCTGTAAGGCTCCTTTCTCAACTTCTTGATTCCTTCGATGGCAAATTCTTCTTCAGAGAGTGACTGGTTTCCGGATCCCAATATCAATTGAATGATTTCATCCGCTGAGGGTCTTTTCGGAGCTTCTCCAGGAAGGAAGAGCATCAT
>DBZJ01000052.1 GCA_002311635.1 Syntrophaceae bacterium UBA1163 | reverse complement strand
CCCATTAACAATTAAGGGTCTGGTATGGGGAACCACATCATACATGCTTCCCAAAAGAATGTATTTCTTCACTTTGAAAGTCTTGAGAAGTCTTAAGACAGAATCAACATAAACCTCGGAAAGGGCATGAGGCTCAAGAAGATGAAAAAAGAGAAAGTCATTTCCACCTTCTCTTTTGGCGTAGTGAAGCGTCACATTGGGAATGGAAACTTTACGAATCCCTTCTTCAAGATACAGGGTTGGGCGGTAGCGGGTGAAGTCAAAAAAGTGGCCGGGTTTGGCGAGCCTGGCCAACTCCACAGCCCCAAACTGAGTCTCCAATTCGTTCAGGACCAACGTCCCAACATTATTGACGTCTATCCAGGGACGAAGGATGGCGAACGCATATGGGTCGTTCAATTCCGGTATGGGTTCCTCTACGTCAAAAGCGCCAATTCTCACCTTCCATCCCTCCGATACTGATCATCCTCAGGGTACATTATAAAAGAATATGGAACATTCGGGAAGGAAATTCTTGTTCTTTACGGCCCCACCTCTGATATTTTCCGGGAGAATCCTGCAAAATTTAGTCTCAGAAGTCCAAGCTTTGGAAACCGACCGCTACGATGAGGTGTCCTTTAGCGTAAATAGGTAATGGCTTGAACGTTTTTGGCGGTTGGATGATTCTTCTCGAAGAATACTTTATATTCCTCGAGAGAACGGAATGGGCCGTGGACCCCGACAATCGTTTTATAAGGTGTCCCATAATCCATGATGAAAAGCTTACCCTCCCTCACAAATGAACAGACGTAATGATTCGCGCCCCCTCCAATCAAAAGAACCACGATCTTGGCGCTATAGGAGGGATCAATCCGGTTGAGAGTCTCCTTGGCGAAAATCGCGGCATCGATGTAGATTCCAGATTTGAGCTTGAAAGTCTCTTCCGGAGTTCTCGGAGGAGGCAATGTCCCTTCGAATCTTTTAAACCTCTCCGCATCGAGAGAAAAATCCTTTTCCATCCATACCTCGACATCCTTATACGATTTCCATCGTGAAACCGTTTCATCGTAGGATCTTACGAAGATAATCCCGCAGGCAAAGAGGAGGAGGAAGAGAATGGGCGACATTTTGATAATGCGTCTTGCCATTTTAGTTCGACCCGTTTGAGAATCCATTCTCCACCCCTGACCTCCTACAATTCCTTTTTAACCGATATGTGACGGAAGGTCAATTGTCAGGCGCTCCCTTATGATCAAGGGTCCAGGGAAAAGAATTGATTTTCCGCCCCACAATGAGTAAACTGGAACATGTTTTTTTCATCAGACCTTCGGGCCGGAAATATGTCTCCTTATGAGAAGGTAAATAGGGTTTTGAGACCATCGGGAAGGAGAGGAAGGACCTCAAATGACTCGTAGACTGATGGCCGACGGCTATTTCCTGTTTATCACGCGCATCGCTCGTATGTTCGGTTATGGATTTCTCTCCGTTGTGCTCGCGCTTTATCTGGAACAAGTAGGACTGAACCTAGTCCAAATCGGCCTTCTCATGACCTTGACCTTAATCGGGGATACGATCATCTCCTTATGGATTACCACAAATGCGGATCGTATTGGCAGGCGGCGTATGCTGATCGCCGGGGCCCTCCTCATGGTTTTCGCCGGCGTTTTATTCGCCGTGACACGCAATTTTATATTTCTTTTGATCGCGGCCACTATCGGGGTCATCAGCCCGAGTGGCTATGAAGTCGGCCCATTTCTGTCCATTGAGCAAGCGGCTCTATCGCAGATTGTCCTGGACGAAAAACGGACCAATATCTTTGCCTGGTATAACCTTGTGGGTTCATTTGCCACGGCACTAGGTGCCTTAGCCGGTGGTTCATTGGTTCAACTCCTTATGGACTCTGGTGTGTCATCCCTCGGAAGCTATCGCGTGATTGTGATCGGCTATGCAGTCATAGGTGCGGTCCTCGGAGGATTATTCACCCGCCTTTCTCCCGCAGTCGAAATCCGGACAGTCGCCAACCCGTCTCAATCCCCTTCTGCCTTCAAAACTCTTTTTGGGCTGCATCGCTCAAGGAGGGTGGTGCTCAAACTGTCTGCTTTGTTCTCCATCGATGCCTTTGCGGGTGGTTTTGTCTTACAAAGCATCCTAGCCTATTGGTTCCATGTACGATTTAACGTACAGCCCGCCGTTCTGGGCAAAATTTTTTTCGGGGCAAATATTCTTGCCGGTCTCTCAGCACTGAGCGCAGCATGGGTGGCCTCGAAGATCGGCCTAATTAGAACCATGGTATTCACGCATATCCCATCAAACATCTTACTCATACTGGTGCCGCTCATGCCGAACCTGCCGTTGGCCATCGCTGTCTTGCTGCTGCGTTTTAGCATCTCGCAGATGGATGTGCCAACCCGTCAATCTTACACCATGGCGGTGGTGGCACCGGACGAACGTTCCGCCGCCTCTGGCATCACTGGCATTGCCAGGACGACGGGCGCCTCGCTTTCACCAGTCTTCACTGGACCTTTACTGGCTAATGCAGCCCTGATGAACGTACCCTTCTTTTTGTCGGGTGGCCTTAAGATCATATACGACCTGTTGCTCTATCGCAGCTTCAAGGCGATCAAGCCGCCCGAAGAAAAATAGGACAACCATCCCGAATTCCTCACCCGGGGTGGCCCTTCCTTGTGTGCTTCTACAAGAATAGAGTACCCCGGTTGAGATAACTTACATCGCCCTAAAAGCATTATGCTAACCGATGGCTCGATCGATTGACAGAGGTGACATCTCTCGGTAAATGAGTTACAGTGCATTTCATATCGAAGGTCAGCCCTATAGTAAGTGCGTCTTTTTTGGGGGAGCGTATGAAAAATCGAGTGAATAAATCCATTTGGATAACCCTGCCAATCGTTCTCTTCTCCTTATTCTCCTATGCCTTTGCTCAACCGAAACAGACGGAACCAAAGGACGCTGACTTCTACAAGAATCGGGGACTTGCCTACTCGGAGAAACATCAGTACGATCAAGCTATTTCTGATTTCACCGACGCTCTTAAGATAAACCCAAAGGATACTTATGCTTACTATTATCGGGGGATTGCCTATGGGGAAAGAAATCAATATGACCAGGCGATCGACGATTTCACCAAGGCCCTTGAGATAGAACCGAAAGCCGTGAGCGCCCGCTATTATCGGGGGATTGCCTATCGAGAGAAAGGTCAGTTTGATTGGGCCATCGAGGATTTCACTAAGATCCTTGAGATAGACCCAAAGGCTGCCGGCACCTATTATCATCGTGCGCTGACCTATTACTATAAGAAAGAATACGACAAATCATGGAAGGACATGAAGAAGGCACAAGATCTGGGCTACCAGATTCCGTCTGACTTTCTCGAAAAGCTTCGCAAGTCTTTGGCAAGATAGCGTCGAAAACTCTGATCTCGGAGTGCCGCTGAAGGCATAATATCGCGTTTCGCTTCATTCCGAAAGGAGGAGGACTTATGAAAACCGCCAGGGCCAAAGAAAGGGCGTGGTCCCGCAGAGGCCAGCCGCGGTAGCAGAGAAACCGGCCCCGGCTGTTCAGATTTTGGATATCATAGCATGCAACGTCTATTGGGATTTTGAAGGCTCGCCGATGCCCAGAGACACATAAGTTTCTGGTCGCCTTATATCCCACTCCCGGGGCAGTCGCGCCGGGGCGAAGGAGGCGTTGCTTTGACAGTTTCTGATTTATCCTGAAGAGGTTTGATGAATTTCCCGCCAGCTTTCAAATAGTCTGTCTGCTAGATTCTCGGCAAAAGAGCGACCCCGCGGCCCGTCTTCCAACTGTTCTACCCACTCCACTGGAAGTCCTTTTTCCCCAACATGGGCGCCCACGATGGCACCCGCCATCCCTGCAATCGTATCCGTGTCGCCTCCGAGGGAAATGGCCGCCCGAATGGCATCGCAGAAATCCGGGCCATAAGTGATCGCAATGTAGCAGGCGCTCGGAACAGAGAGATGAGCCTCGACTCCGTTTCCAAGGGACCGGGCGACCTCACAGGCCTGGAGTCTCCTCCCCTGGGACAACATCTCCTCGATCTTGTTTAAGGCTCTTATATATTCGATCGGTCCACCCCAAAGGATTTCTCTCAGACCAATGATCGTTCGCTCTTTCTTGAACCGTTCCTTGGGATCCTGGATCACTGCCAATGCTACTGAGCAGGCTTGCATCACAGCCCCCCATTGACCAAGGGGATGGACATGGGTGATGCTTGCTTGTTTAATAACTGACTCTTTCAGGCCATCCAGATCGTGATGATAGACGAGCCCAACAGGAGAGACCCGCATGGCCGCACCATTCCCGAATGACCCATTTTCAAAAACGACCCGCGCAACCTCGCCCCACTTCAATCCGGCCCGGAGTGCCTGGACCGCTTTGATCGTTCCAATGGCATAACCACGGCTGAGATCACAATGGAGGCTGAACTGCTTCGCAATATCCTCTGGATCGACTTTACCGCATTGAATGATGGATTCGGCCAACGCAAGTGTCATGTCTGTGTCATCGGTATACTTTCTCGTAACTTTTTTTGCAAGAATACTCATATGAAACATCGCCCGGTCCGGGTCCATCCCTTCGAAGCCTGATCCAAAGGCATCTCCCAAAAAACAGCCGAGGATGGCCCCTCGGAATTTATCTTGGAGAACCTCATGAGATAGGGATGTCAAAATCGTCCTCTCTTACTTACCCAGATTTGAAAATTCCCTCCTGCTTACCGGCAGGCAGGCAACCCCCTTTTACTAAAGGGGGGCAGGGTGGGATTTATGGTCTTTATGGTTCGCGTGTGACGAACCCGTCATACAAAATTCATTTGGCATTCGGACTTTGAACTTTGAGGTTTAATGTTCTTGGAGGGGTCTTCCCACCAGCCTCTCATAGGCCTCAAGATATTTCTCTCTTGTTTTCTGGACGATTTCTTCCGGCAATGGAGGAGCAGGTGGGCTCTTATCCCACTTGAGCGAAAGGAGGTAATCTCTCAAGAAGGGCTTGTCAAAGCTCTTCTGCGGCCCCCCGGGTCGGTAACCTTCTTTTGGCCAGAATCTTGAGGAGTCCGGTGTGAGGAGTTCGTCAATCAAGAGAAGCTTTTTACCTTCGATCCCAAACTCCATCTTGGTATCGGCGATGATGATTCCCCTGCCCTCGGCAAAATCTCGCGCCTTTTTGTAGATGGCCAATGAGAGGGATCGCAGTTTCTTCGCGCGATCTTTTCCAACAATCTTTTCCACCTTCTCAAAAGTAATATTTTCGTCATGGAGTCCCATTTCGGCTTTCGTGGCGGGGGTGAAGATGGGCTCCTCTAACTTCGAAGACTCCAGCAGTCCCTTGGGAAGCGGAATCTCACAAACGTTCCCCGTCTTCTGATATTCTACCCACCCCGAGCCGGAGAGATAACCTCTGACCACGCACTCAATCGGAAGGACTTCAGCCTTTCTCACCAGCATAGAGCGATCCTTCAACGTCTCCCCATAGGGTTTGCACTCTTTGGGATAATCCTCTACTTCCGTTGAGAGGACATGATTGGGGACAATCTCCTTTGTCAGATCGAACCAGAATTTCGACAGCTGGGTCAGTATCCTCCCTTTATCCGGAATCGGATTAGGCATCACCACGTCAAAAGCCGATATCCGATCCGTGGCAACGATGAGAAGTTGGTCGCCAAGGTCATAAATATCCCTTACCTTCCCCCTTCCTTTCAATGTCAAGGCTTTGAAATCTGTCGCGGTCGTCACATGAAGCGGCATAAGTCCTTGCTCCCCTTTCATCTCGAACTTAAGGATCAAATTTAAGTCGAATAATTGACTTTTGCAATAGAAATGTTATGTTCTCTCCCAAAAATGCTCCCCGCCTTACTTCTCTCTCTATCTTGCCGTAGGCCATGAACCTCGCATGGTACGGAGCAGGTACTCAAGAGGGAAGAACAGGAGGATGCTACTTTTCAAAAGATGATCGGCAACAAAATCGGACATCGACTCGATCCTTATCTCTACTATGTTCTCAAAAAAATCTCGCCGAAACGTTGCAACCCCAATTTCTTCACTTTGCTGGGTTTTTTTGCAACGCTTTTCGCCTCCCTGCTTATCCTTAATGGATATTGGCTCCTCGCAGGACTGGCGATTATCCTTTCTGGACTTTTCGACCTCTTTGATGGTGTAGCCGCCAGGAAATTAGGAAAGGTGACAGCCCTGGGGAGCTTCTTGGATTCGGTTTTGGACCGATATTCGGACCTCCTTCTTCTTCTTGCCATCCTTGTATACTACTTGAAAAGGGGAGAATCTGATATCGTCGTCCTCACTTCTTTTGTCAGCATGGGCACCATCTTGATCCCATATATTAGAGCCAAGGCAGAGGCATTGCAAGTTCCGTGCAACATCGGGCTCATGGAAAGAGCAGAACGAATCATTCTCCTCGTCATCGGCGCTCTTTTGAATTGTATGGAACCCATCCTCTGGGTTCTTGCTATCCTCACCCACTTTACCGTCTTCCAGCGGATCTATTATGTCTGGAAAAAGCTACGTATGCCCCGGGCATGACGAATTTTAATCCTCATTCCTTCTGTCAAATCTGTACCGACTGTTGGAAGCTCCAGCGCTATGAACAATTTTTTGATTATGATGGCAAGAATTGATACAACTTTGGCTTTTTTGCAAGAAAGTCCACCTTTTGGGTTATTATAATTGCCTTGACTTTTCAAAAAGTTATGTATAGAATTGGCCCAATTACAATTTTTGGCATAATACTTGCTTAAATTCTTCCCTTAAGAATCAACAAAATGCCTTCAATTTCAAGTAATTTTGACAGGCATGCGTCCCTTTCCCGCCACAGCGGGATAGGCGGGCTTGCACGGCACGTTCCGGTCACTTTTGATTTGGAAGGAGGGTTTAAGAAAATGGACAAAGGGGTAAAACGATCCTTGAAATTCAGCCTGATGTTTGCTTTCCTCATCTTTCTTCTGTCCGGTATCCTGTATTCCCCCTTCGCCTATGGAGGTCCAGAATCCCTTGGAGCGAGGCCGTCGTCCGCCCCCCGGCAGTCTGCGGAAGTAATCCCCAGTGGAGACGACACGATCGCCGAAGGCGTTCCGGGAGAGCCGGAAGAGGTGATAGAGACCTTGGATGAAAGGGCTTTGCCGGTTGCCGCCATGGGCGGAATCAGTTCGGCAAGTCATGCGGCTGCTTCTTTTCGCAAGGCCAGTGGTTTCGATGCCTTTAATGCCCAATACCAGAATCATTGGAACGCGTCCTTCAGTAACAAGACAGGCAAGGTAAAAACACTTTATGGCTTCTCTTCGAATCCGTATGAAGGAGAACCTGACAATGTTGCCAAGGGATTTCTGAGAGACTCACACGCCATATTCGGTCTGAAGCCGGACCTCTCCGATCTCAGGATCGCGAGGGTGGATAAGACAGATATCCGGGATCATGTCAGGCTTCAGCAGACCTATAACGGAATTCCAATCGTCGGAGTATTTGTCCTGGTGCACTCGGATAAGAGAAACCAGGTAACCATGGTCCAGAACAGTTATATGCCCGAGTTCCAAGTAGCCAATGAGGAATCCCTCTCCGAGGAATCGGGAAAGGATATCGCCCGGAGCGATCTTCAGACCAGCCTTGGAAGCGGGGCTGTGCTCTCCAATGCCAAGGCTGAAAAACTCATCACTCCCCACAATAAAAAATACTATTACATTTGGAAAATTGTCATTTCCAGCCGACGCCCAATTGGGTTTTGGGTCTATCATGTCGATGCAGCCACCGGACAGATTCTTTACAAGGGAAATGAAATCCATTCCTTGAGGTCCGGTACGGGAAGCGTTTACACAACCAATGCCAACTGGCGCAAGGGCATTGTCAGCAATGTCTCTCTTAGTAATATGTTTACGCCGGATATAACGAATGACTGGGGATTTCTTTATGGAGCTCATGCAGCGACATATAACTACAATTCGGGCGACAGCAATGCTGGACCATTTGACTTAACCCTTGGCATTAACCCCCCCGCAGACCCCTGGTTTTCTCCTGATCCTAATGATCCTACCAAATCTTTGAACCCTTATGGGCCTACTTACAAGTTTATTTTTTATGATTTTAAGAATCACCTCATCACCTGGAAGCCTTATTTTGATGCCACTACTGCATATTACAGGCTGAATACGATACGAAGCTGGTGGAATAGTTATGTCGTGAACAGATACGTGAATAATTCGGGTAATACCAGCTATCCACACTATGTTCCTTGGTTTTCGGAGAATTACCCGATTCCCGCTATCGTCAATGTGGCTGGCCTTTGCAATGCCTATTACGATCCTGATATTTATGGGGATAGTACTGGTTATCCGGGGTTTGTTTTTGGAGATGAAGGCGCCTGCGATCCCACTTCAGAGGACCTTGTCATTGACGAAAGTGTTGTCCGCCATGAGTTTACCCACTTCATGATGGATTGGTGTGGTTTTAGCGGTGATACTGGCCAATTTGGCGGCGATGTTGACTTTTACGGTCGGGCCATGGGAGAGGGAAATGCAGACTTTTTTGCATTTCTCGGTACCACCCCTAAAGATTCTTGGGCAACAAAGATCGGTAACGTGGCCTGGGCTTGGAGTACCGACGGCTATCTGAGGAATTTGGACAACTTCCAGGAGTATCCCGGTGATGTGGATGATCCGGGCTTAGGATTGCCGGAAGAACACTACACTGGAGAAATATGGGGCGGATACCTCTATGACGTTTACAAAATCCTTCAAAGTGGTGCACTGAAATATGTCTTTCAATCTTTTTACTATTTTGACCCCACTGGAGGATTGATGGATGCCCTCCCTGATTTTGCCGACGCCATTGATGCCCAGTATAAGGCTGATTTTGATTTAACCAATGGAAAAATTCCTTCAACAATAAAAGTTTATGGATCCCAGGTGAGCCGGGGATTCGTCGGACTCCTGAAGACTCCGTATCAATCGTCCAACTATTTCAATACTGGCGCTGCCGGCTCGGATACGTACGTTGGCCCTGTATGGCTTTTTCCACCCACAACATCGGTTAATACAACGGCTAATCTCCTTCACAGTACGGACGTACATGAATATGTAGTGGAAAATGCCAATCCCGGGAAAGTCATGAATCTTTCGGTCACGGTTACTTCACCGTTCTCCAGACCTAAAATGATTGATCCATATATTTCCCTATATAGCGTATCCATTGATTCGAGCGGTAATCCAACAGGAAAGCTTTGGGCCAAAGTCGGGCCAAATATTCCGCCGAATACAGCTACAAGAGCTCATCTGAGTTGGTCCAATCTACCGCCAGGTGTTTATTCGATTCAGGTTACGGGAACACAAGCAACTCCCTTAACAACTCCCGGGAAGGCCTATTACAACTTCAGCCTATCGCTTCAGTAAACCAGAGGGTGGGTGATGTAGAATATTCTCCCTAATTGACTGAGAAATCGTCAAATCTCCTGCCCAAGGGTGGTAAATTTGAGGAAGGAGCTTGAACCTGGTCGGATTTTATGTCACCTGAGGAACGGCGGGCTGATCTGCAGTTCTTGGGCTTTGAAGTTTGGGTTTTATCTTGACGAGGTCATTGCCTGAATTTCTTTTAACAAAACCGAAGCGAAATCTTTCTCTTTAACCTTCCTAATAATCTCCCCGCTTTTGAACAGGACGCCTACCCCTTTCCCGCCGGCGATCCCGATGTCCGCTTCTTTTGCTTCTCCGGGGCCATTGACGACACATCCCATGATCGCCACCGTCAGTGGGGTAGAGATCTTTTCAACACCCCTTTCCACCATTTCCACAAGTCGGGTGAGATCGACCTGGCAACGGCCACAGGTGGGACAGGAAATGATCTCGACGCCCCGCTTGCGAATATTCAGTGCTCTCAATATCGCATAGCCAACCCGGACCTCTTCGACAGGGTCTCCGGTCAACGAAACCCTGAGCGTATCTCCAATGCCCTCACTCAGCAGGAGTCCGATGCCGATGGACGATTTGACGACGGCCCCTGAGCCCTTTCCGGCTTCTGTCACACCCAGATGGAGTGGATAATCCGATTGCTTTGAAAACAGACGGTAGGCGTTCACTGTCCTCAGGGCGTCCGAGGCCTTCAAAGAGATCTTGATCAGATGAAAACCGAGATCCTCCATCCATTCGATCGTGCGCAGGGCGCTTGAAACCATCGTCTCCAGAGTCACCCCACCAAATCGCTTTAGGAGGTCTTTCTCTAGGGAGCCGGAATTCACTCCGATGCGGATCGGGACGGAACGTTCTCTCGCCTCTATCACAACGGGCTTCAGACGATCCCTTCCTCCGATGTTTCCGGGGTTGATGCGGAGAGCATCCGCTCCTGACGCCATGGCCATCAGGGCCAGGTGAGGGTGAAAGTGGATATCGGCAATGAGGGGAATTCGAATCCTTTTCTTAATTTCAGTGATCGCACGGGCTGCTGCTTCATCCACCACAGCCACCCGAATGATCTCGCAGCCTGCCCCTTCGAGACGTCTTATCTGAGCGACTGTCTTTCGAATATCCCTGGTATCGGTTTTCGTCATTGACTGGACGGAGATGGGTGCATCCCCTCCCACCTTGACCGGGCCGATAAAAATCTGGCGTGTTTCTCTGCGAGGAATGACCATGGATTAATGCGGAGTTCGGAATCCGGAGTTCGGAGTTTGTTTTTCCAATTTCATGGGAAGATCATGTCCCTTGTTCCCAGGAGGATAGATAGTGCACTTGTTCCTCGGTCAGTCGATCGATCCGGATACCCATCGAACGAAGTTTGATCCGGGCGATTTCTTGATCAATCTCAGAAGGAACCGGATAGACTTTTTTCTCTAATTTTCGATGACGTTTTGCCAAGTATTCTGTAGCAAGGGCCTGGTTCGCAAAGCTCATATCCATGACGCTGGAAGGATGACCCTCCGCAGAAGCGAGGTTGATCAATCTCCCCTCTCCGAGCAAATAGACCCTTCGCCCTTGTTTCAGTCGATATTCCTCCACGAAATCACGAATTTTTCTCCTGGAAACGGTCACCTCGCGCAGGCCTTCCAAGTCGAGTTCCACGTTAAAGTGGCCTGAATTGGCGACAATGGCCCCGTCTTTCATCTTCAAAAAATGCTCCTTCCGGATCACGTTGACGTCTCCGGAGACCGTGCAAAAGATATCGCCTACCTCAGCCGCCTCTGCAATGGGCATGACCCGATATCCATCCATGACGGCTTCCAGGGCTCTCAGGGGACTCACCTCGGTGACAATCACGTTGGCCCCCATTCCCTTTGCCCTCATCGCCAGTCCCTTCCCGCACCATCCGTATCCCGAGACGACAAACGCGGCGCCGGCCATCAAACGATTGGTAGCCCGGATGATCCCGTCGATCGTGGACTGGCCCGTGCCATATCGATTGTCAAAAAAATGCTTCGTCTCGGCATCGTTGACCGCGATGATTGGGAAATGCAGCACTCCTGTCTTCTCCATGGAGCGGAGCCGGATCACACCGGTCGTTGTCTCTTCCGTTCCGCCGATCACCCCTTCAATCATTCTTTCCCTTTTTGACGGGGAGAGACTCTCTGCCCACTTTCGAACCGAAGGCGATAGCTCTTTCCATTTTCTCAAAGCGATGAAATGGAGAGAGGAGACCAAGTCCGCTCCGTCATCCATCGTCAGATTGGGAAAATGGGCCAAGGCCATCTGGATGTGGTTATAATAGGTTTTGCTATCCTCTCCCTTGATGGCAAAGACCGGAATATTCAGTTCCTTAACCAGGTAAGCTGCCACGTCATCCTGGGTGCTCAACGGGTTGGAGGCGCAAAGCGCCAAGTTGGCTCCTCCGGCCACGAGCGTCCTCATCAATACCGCCGTCTCAGTGGTCACATGGAGGCAAGCAGAAAGACGCAGCCCCTTCAAAGGCCTCTCCTTCTCAAAACGGCCCCGGATCAGTTTCGAGACTGGCATGGCCATCTCTGCCCATTCCATCCGAAGCCGCCCCTTCTTGGCCAATGAAATATCTTTAATGTCGTAATCCATGATCCCTCCGTAATAGTTCGGAGTTCGGAGATTCTTTAAGTTTATACTCCGAACTAATAACTCTGAACTCTGAACTTCTTTTAAAGCCCCGCGGCCTTTCTCAGCTCTTCTGCTCGATCGGTCTTCTCCCATGGAAACCCAGGTTCATTTCGACCAAAGTGGCCGTAGCAGGCCGTCCTTTTGTAGATCGGCTTGAGAAGGTCGAGATACTTGATGATCGCCTTCGGCCTCATGTCAAAATGCTCACGAATGATCTTTGCAATCTTGTCGGGAGATATCTTTGAGGTTCTTGACGTATCGATCATCAAGGAGACAGGTTCTGCTTTCCCGATGGTGTAGGCAATTTGAACTTCGCATTTCTCTGCCAGGCCACCTGCTACTACATTCTTGGCAATATGCCTGGCCATATAAGATGCGGTTCGGTCCATCTTCGATGGGTCTTTCCCTGAGAAACAGCCTCCCCCGTGACTCCCTACTCCCCCGTAGGTATCGACAATGATTTTTCTTCCCGTCAGGCCGCAATCGGCTTTCGGTCCTCCCACCACAAAGCGTCCTGTGGTATTGACATAATATTTGGTGTTCTTATCGCGCAGGTTCTCAGGAATGATTTTCAAAATGACCTCTTCGATGATCCCTTCCCTGAGCCTCTCATAGGCAACGCTTTCGGAGTGTTGAGCAGCAATGACGACCGAATCGACACGGGTTGGCTTCCCCTTGATATATTGGATGGTCACCTGAGATTTTCCATCCGGTCTCAGAAAATCGAGGATTTTCTTCTTCCTCACCTCGGCCAATCGTCGAGTCAAGCGATGGGCGAAGATGATGGGCATGGGCATCAACTCAGGGGTTTCATCGCAGGCATAGCCGAACATCAACCCTTGATCCCCAGCCCCCTGTTCGTGATCTCCGGATTCATCCACCCCTTGCTTGATGTCGGACGACTGCTCATCAATGGAGGCAATTACCGCGCAGGTCTCCCAATCGAAGCCCATTCCTGAGTTGTTGTACCCGATATCTTTTATCGTCTCACGGACGATGGACGGCATATGGACATAGCAGGAAGTGGTAATCTCTCCCGCGATAATGGCCATTCCCGTGGTGACCATCGTCTCGCAGGCCACCCGCGCCCGAGTATCCTGAGCAATGATCGCATCCAGGATGGAATCCGAAATCTGATCAGCCACCTTATCCGGGTGACCCTCGGTGACCGATTCTGAGGTGAACAAAAAGTCTGTCATTGCCATGGAATATTTCCTCCTTTTCGTACCGTGTTAGGCTTCTATCTCCTCTGGATTGCATTCAATAACATCTTCAGGAAATCGTGTGGCCGCCCATTTTCGTACAAAGCCCTCAATCTCCGAGGCCGTCGAGAATTGGAACAATTGTTCGACCAAAGACCGGGTTTCCTCAAATCTCGACATCCGGAGTACCTTCTTCACTTTTGGAATGGAAATTGGATTCATACTGAATTCATCCAGGCCCAATCCTAAAAGGACGACGGCATAAGCTGGCTCTGCCGCCATCTCTCCGCAAATGGCTACCGGAATTCCGGCCTGATGACCTGACTGAACCACCCACCGGATGATTCTCAGAACGGCCGGATGCAGGGGTTCATAGAGATAGGAGACGTGCTCATTGATCCGATCGACGGCCAACGCATACTGGATCAGGTCGTTTGTTCCGATGCTGAAGAAATCCACCTCTCTCGCTAAAATATCAGCGATGTCCGAGGCAGAGGGAATCTCGATCATGGCCCCGATCTCGATTTTTTCATCAAAGGGAATTTTGGCCCCCGCTAGGCCTTTCTTCACCTCTTCTAAAATGGCTTTCGCCTGTCGGATCTCTTCAATCCCCGAGATCATGGGAAAAAGGATTCTTAGCTTTCCATGGACACTGGCTCGCAAAATCCCCCTCAGCTGGGTCCTAAAGATTTCGGTCTCCCTAAGGCTGAACCGGATCGCCCTTAACCCCAGGGCCGGGTTCAACTCATTGTTCTTCGAATAATTAGGAAGAAATTTATCGCCACCGATGTCCAACGTGCGGATGGTGGCTGCGGCAGGGTAAACATTTTCTACCAGACGCCGATAGGTTTGGAAATGCTCTTCCTCTGTCGGGAGGTCTTTCCGATTCAGATAAAGGATTTCAGTACGATAAAGCCCGATTCCTTCCGCACCATGCATCTTGGCAGACGAAATCTCCTCTACCATTTCAATGTTGGCCTGGAGGCGGACACGAACTCCATCGCGGGTCTCTGCCGGCAGAGAGGCATACTTAAGAATATCACGCTCGATCAATCTGGTCCGGCGTTTTCGTTCGAGAAAGGACTTTGAGACTTCCTCCGTGGGGTTGATGACCACCTCTCCTGTCTCTCCATCGATGATTAAGAGGTCTCCTCCATTGATGAGGGAAGTCGCTACCTGGAGCCCTGCCACTGCCGGGATGCCCAGAGATCGGGAGAGGATGGCTGTGTGGGAAACCTTGCCACCAATATCCGTGATGAACCCTGCCACATGTTCCAGGTTCATCTGAAGGGTATCCGCGGGAGAGAGGTCATGGGCGACGACAATCACTTTCCCTTTGATTCTGGTGATATCATCGTGCTTCCTCCCCAATAGGTTTCGAAAGATCCTCGCCGCCACATAATGAAGGTCGCTGCGCCGTTCCCTCAAATATTCGTCTTCGATGGCTTTGAAGGCCGTGTCCAGCTTCTCCAGGGTGAGATCCAGAGCCCATTCGGCATTCACTTTTTTCTTTCGGATCGTTTCCACGGTATCCTGAAGCAGCATCTCATCCTTCAAGATCATCACATGGACATCCAGGATAAAGGAATGCTTGCGCACTTCCGGGTCCAGAATCTTTTCTTTAATCTCCGTTAACTCATTCTGTGATTCTTGAATCGCATTGAGGAACCGCTTGACTTCCTTCTCCACCTGAGCCGGATCGATTTGCTTCTGAGGAAGACGAACCTTCAGTCGCTCAACCAAATAAGCTTTCCCATCGATGATCCCAGGAGAAGCTCCGATTCCTTGGACGAATTTATTGATCTGTTGCTGAACGGCCATTCCTATTCCTCACCGAATCTATTCTCGATTAACTCACCCAGGGTTTTGATCGCTTGAACTGCATCTTTTCCTTCTGCCTTCAGCGTAATCTTCGAGCCCTTCGAAGCGGCCAACATCAGGATGCCCATGATCGACTTCCCATTGACCTCCAGGCCATCCTTCTCGAGGGTAATCTCTGAAACGAAGTGATTCGCTGTCTTAACCAAAAGAGCAGCGACCCGCGCATGAAGCCCTAAGCGATTCCGAATCGTAAAGGTCTGAACTTCCATCCCCTTCTTCAAAAAAATCAGATGAGGCGATCAGGAGAACTTCTCCCCACCCGACTCGCTCTATACTCTTCTTCCAATTTGGTCTTTCTTAATTCTCAACTCTCAAATCTTAACTCTTCTTCTTATCCACCCTTTTCTTGAGCACCTGGCTGGCCAGATTGATATTTCTTTGACCGTAATCGGTGATAAAAGTGGCCAGGGTTTCAAGGTCCATATTGTCCTGATAAGTCGCCAGCTTTAGCAACATCGGAAGGTTGACTCCTGTGATCACTTCTATCTTCTTCTCTTCTAGGAAAGAGAGGCTGATATTGGAAGGGGTTCCTCCGTACATGTCGGTCAAGATCAGCACCCCTTGCCCGGCATCCACTTTTCGGAGGGCAGAAATGATCTTTTCCCGGATCTCCTCTGATCCCTCCTTCGGATCAATCGAGACGGGTTGAAATTGTCTCAATTCTTCTCCCACCACCAACCGAGCAGCGCAGATCATCTCCTCAGCCAGACGACAATGGGTCACCACAATCACCCCGACCATCTCTCTTCTCATCCCTTCTCCGCATCGCGGTGTTGTACGGACAAAAACACTCCCCGCTCCACCAACTCCTCCCGGAGCATCTCTGCCAGCCGGTTGACGATCACGATAGACCGATGTCTCCCTCCGGTACATCCCACGGCAATGGTCAAATGGGTCTTCATCTCCTTTTCATACAGGGGGAGAAGAAACCGGATTAAATCTTGAAGGCGCCGCAAAAATTCTTTTGTCTCTTCCCACTGGAGGACATATTCGGATACCTTTGGATGATCCCCCTTCAATCGTTTCAGCTCCTCAACGAAATAAGGATTGGGCAAAAAACGAACGTCCATCAAAAGGTCCGTTTCAAAAGGTATCCCGTAGCTATATCCAAACGAAAGGAGGGTAACCGTCATCCGGCCTGAACTTCTTCCCTCCTCGGCGTACTGCTGGACCTTTTCTTTCAGTTGATGGACATTTAATTGCGATGTATCAATCACCTGATTGGCCATATCTCTGATAGCTTGAAGTCTTTTTCGTTCCAGCTGGAGCCCTTCTCGGATCGATCCGCCTACCGCCAAAGGATGCTGACGACGGGTTTCGCTGAATCGCCTCATCAGAACCGGGTCGGAAGACTCCAAAAAGAGAATCTCGATGGGGCACCCTTCCCTCTTCAAGTCCTGGAGGATTCTTCTCGAATCGGACAAGAAATCGACTTCTCCTCCCATCCCTGCTGCCTGCCCCGAGCCAATCCCGCCGCTGGCGGGGTTCAGGGCCTGCTGGCCGACGGGGTAGGAGGCTTCTCCCCGAATGTCCTCCACCACAGCCACCTTGGAGATCTTTCCGTCCGACTGATCGCACAGTTCTATGAATTTAGGTAAAAGGAGGATGGGTAGGTTATCCACACAATAAAAGCCAACGTCCTCTAAGGCTTTAATCGCCGTAGTCTTGCCCGACCCGGAAAGGCCGCTGATGAGAATCACTCGCAGACTCTTCACTCCACTTCACCCTCGACCTCAAATCGATCTCCCCCTGTTTCTTCCATCTTGCGGAGGAGTTTTTTCTCAAACTCCAGCGCCGAATCGTATCCCATCACCTTCAAAAGGTGATTGCGGACAGCGACTTCGATGATGGTCGTTAAATTCCGAGCGGGTGTGACAGGGATTCTAAACATCGGAAGCTCAACGTCCAAGATGGAAAATTTTTCTTCTTCAAACCCCAACCGGTCGTACTCCCTCTGGGCATCCCATTCCGTCAGCTCCAGGACGAGCTCAATTTTCTTCTTATCGCGGATGGCCTCGACCCCAAAAAGGCTCCGGATGTTGATGATTCCCAAACCCCGGATCTCCATGTGGTGTTGGATCACTTCAAAGCCACTTCCGACAACAGACGTAGGAGATCGCTTCTGAATATGAACCATATCGTCCGCCACCAGTCGGTGTCCTCGGAGGATCAGATCCAAGGCACATTCACTCTTCCCGATCCCGCTTTTGCCCAGGATGAGCACGCCCACCCCGAAGACATCCATGAGGACCCCGTGGAGGCTGCTTGTGGCGGAAAGCTTTTCTTCTAAGAACCGGGTGATCTGCTCAATGAAATCGAAAGAACGCATATCGGTCCGAAAAACAGGGATGTCTTTCTCATCGGCTTCCCGGAGCAGAAGTTCAGGAATCTCCAGACCCCGCGTGATGACCAAACAGGACAACGGAAGGCTGCAAATCTTATGGATTACGTTCTCCTGCATCTCGGGAGTCAGCGTGTTGAAATAAGCCATTTCTGTATTTCCAATGATCTGGAGGCGCTCCGGGTTGATGAACGGGATAAAACCCGCTAGGGCCAACCCCATCTTCTGGACTTGCGAATGGGTAATCTTCTTACGGAGCCCTTTTCGCCCGGCCATCAGGGTGAGTTCCAAATGGTGTTCCCGAGCCTGCTCCAGCTCTTGTACAGCGATACTGTCCATCGACTAATATTTCTCATCCTCTTCGGAGATGACTTGGAAAAGCTCCCTCTGGGAAGGAGCCTCCATCAATCTCTTCTTGAAGGAAGGCTCTTTGAGCAGGGTGACGATGCGACCCAGAAGTTTTAAATTATCCACCGCCGAATTCTCCGGGGCGATCACCAGAAAGAAGAGATGGCTGGGTTTTTGATCGATGGAATCAAAATCCACGCCCTTGAGAGACCGGCCAAAAGAGACGAAGAAATTCTTCAGTTTTTTTAATCGACCATGGGGGATGGCAATCCCTTCTCCAATTCCCGTCGATCCCAGTTTTTCCCGGTCGAGGAGCACTTGAAGCAGTTCTTCCACAGAGGTCACTTGACAGGGTTTTACCAAAACATTCGATAACTCCTTCAGAATGGATGGCTTGTCCGTTCCCTTCAGGTCCGAGAGCACCCACTCTTCGTTTAGATAATCCATGATCTTCATCGTTCCCTCTTGAACGCCCCGTTATTTGGGATGAGGTTCCACCCACCCGTAACCTCCGTTTTTTGAGCGATACACGACATTCATTTGTCCAGAATCCGAATTGATAAACGCCAGAAAATCCTTTTTCGAAAGGGACAATTGAGAAAGGGCTTCTTCAACCGACATGGGCTTTGCAATCGTGCGTTTCCTCTGGATGAGTCGAGGGGGCTCTCCCTCTTCTTTTCCTTCTCCCGCCTTCCCACTCCTTGGAAAAGGGGTCTTGAAAGAAGACGGAACCGCTCTTTTCCGTATTACCTTCCCCCTCCGTTCACGAATCTGTCGCTCCATCTTATCCACCATCTGATCGATGGCGGCATAAAGGTCGTTGTCCCTTCCTTGGCTATTGAAAGCCCCTCTGTTTCCGACAACAGTGATTTCGGCAATATGCCGAAATTTTTCTACCGCCAGGACGACATGAACCTCTCTTGGATTTTCGATATATTTTTGAAGCTTCTGAACCTTGTCCCTCACATAGGCCTTGATCCCTTCGTCTGCTTCCATATGCCGAAATGTCACTGCAACCTGCATGGGTCCCCCTGCCTCTTTACCAAAGTGTGTGAAGTTCACGAGAAATCATGGCACGACAACGATCCGATCATTCTCTCAAAAAATCTTCCTCCGTTCGTTGGAGGAAAGGATCTTCATCATCTCTCGATATTTCGATACGGTCCTCCGGGCGATATGGATGTTCATCCCCTGGAGAATCTGAACCAATTTCTCATCGCTGTAGGGTTTTCTTGGATCTTCTTTCGCGATGATCTCCCGAACCAGATTCTTGACGCTTTCCGAAGCCATCGTCTCCCCCTGGGTGGAGGTGATTCCAGCATTGAAGAAGAATTTTAATTCATAAATTCCTTGGGGGGTGTGTGCATATTTGTTGTGGGTGACGCGGCTGATCGTGGATTCATGCATTTGGATATCTTCCGCGACATCCCGAAGCACGAGCGGCTTGAGAGATTGGATCCCTTTGTCCAAAAATTCCCTCTGGAATTTCACGATGCTTTTGGCGACCTTGTAAATTGTCCTTTGCCGTTGGTGAATGCTGCGGATCAGCCAGAGGGCGGATCGAAGTTTGTCCTGAACATATTTTCGGTCCCCTTCTAAAGCAACACGGCTGCCGTTGAGGATGTTCCGGTAAAAAGAATTGATCCTGAGTCTCGGGATCCCGTCATCGTTCAGATAGATGACATAATCTCCCTCCACCTTATAAATATAGACGTCGGGAATGATCTCTTGGATCACCTCGCCTCCAAAGGCCTTTCCCGGTTTGGGATCCAATTTGGAAATGAGAGAGGCAGCGCGATTCACTCGATCTAAAGACACCCCTAAGCGTTTGGCAATGGCCGGGTAATTCCGATTTTTCAAAAGAGAGAGATGTTCGGAAACAATTTTCTCCGCAAGGAGATCTCGGGGGCTGATCTGCTCCAGTTGGATGAGGAGGCATTCTTTAAAATCTCTCGCCGCCACTCCCACCGGATCGAATTGCTGAACCTTTCGCAGGACTCTCTCCACGACCTCCATCGGAAGGCTGGTTTCTGAGCAGATGTCTTCCAAGGAAATCCTCAGATATCCGTCTTCATCCAGATTTCCGATGATCCACGTCCCGGCTTCCCGCTCTTCGTCTGTGAAACGCGAGAGTTGAAGTTGCCACTGAAGGTGATCTGTAAGGGTTGTTCTCTTCGTGAGAAAATTCTCAAAGGAGGGCCTTTCTTCCCCGTCTTGGGACACCCGAGAACTCTTCTCAAATGGCGTGAGGTTCGAATTCTCCAAATAGTTCTCCCAATCAAACTCGTCCCCCCCCTCTCCGTTTCCTTTTACCTCTGGGGTCACCTCGGGTTCGGGAGCAGCTTCTGTTTCCTCCTCGTCAGCCGCCGGGGCCTCGCCTTCTGCCAGTTCCTTCTCCTCTTCCGCCTCTTCCAGGAGTGGGTTTTCCTTCATCTCCTGGCTGATCATGTCTACCAGTTCAAGGCGGGTCAATTGGAGAAGCCGGATCGCCTGCTGGAGTTGAGGCGTGATCACCAGCTGTTGAACGAGCTTAGCCGTTTGTTTGATCTCTAAAGCCATTTTACTTCCATAATCTCCCCTGTGCCGGGGAGTCTATACTCTTTTTCTCTTCCTTTTGACTGAGGCGTCTGCCCCCTAACTCGAACCCATCTCCCAAATAGATCTTCTTCGCCTTCTCACTTTGAGCGATCTTTTCGGGGCTTCCTTCCTCCAGGATACGTCCCTCGTTCAGGATATACGCCCGGTCGCAAACTCCCAGTGTTTCCCGGACATTATGATCTGTAATTATAATGCCAATCCCCCTTGATTTCAATTGACGGATGATGGCCTGGATATCCAAAACGGCGATGGGGTCAATTCCTGAAAAGGGTTCATCTAAAAGGATGAAAGAAGGTGAGAGCACTAAGGCTCGTGTAATCTCCACCCGCCTGCGCTCGCCTCCCGAGAGAACATAGGCTTTCTGTTTACGTAGCGCGGAGAGTCCCAATTCGTTTAAGAGTTTCTCCAGTCTATCTTTCCTCTCCTCTTTGGAGAGCGGAAGGGTCTCCAAAATCGCCATCAGATTCTCTTCGGTCGTCAGTTTTCTAAAAACCGATGGCTCCTGAGGAAGGTACCCGATTCCTTTTCTCGCTCTCAAGTACATGGGAAGATGACTAATCTCCTCATCGTTGAGATAGATCTTCCCCCCGTTGGGTTGATACAATCCGACGATCATGTAAAAAATGGTCGTCTTCCCGGCACCGTTAGGTCCCAGCAGTCCCACCACTTCTCCCCCTTGGATCTCGATACTTACCGAGTCCACAACCTTTTTATGACGAAATGACTTGATCAACCCCTCACATAAGATACGCGACATCTTACTCCCGGTTCTTAGTTCGGTGTAATTTAGTTCGGAGATTTAAAAACTCCGAATTCCGAACTCATAACATAAAACTGTTACTTTTTCTTTTCCGATTTGGGCTTTTTCTCTTCCCCTTCCTCTTTGGGAGGTGGGGTAATGCTGGTGTTGACGCGCCCTCCCTTCGCCGGTTCGACCACGCTCCTCTCCTCCTCGACGTAGAAGGTGATCCGCTCCCCCCGGACCACATTCGTCCCTTCACGAACCACCGCGTCTCCGTCCAGGATCACCTTATTCTTGTCCTGATCAAAAGTAGCCTTCTGGCCGGTAGCCCGGCGATCCAATTGGACGACCTTCACGTTGCCGATCGCAATGACCTCCTTCATCTTTTTCGTGTCGGGATCATAAATCACGACCAGCGTATTGGCATACAGTGTGACGTCCTCCTGTTTCGCTACTACATTTCCCTTAAAAGTAACCTTGTTCTGCTTCTGATCCGCCTCCACCGTGTCGGAGGCGATATCGATGGGGGCGCGACTGGTAGTAAATCCAAAACCCTTATCGGTTTTGATGGTTCTCTCCCCGCCTTTTCCGCTCCCCTTCTTCTCCTGCGTCTCCCCTGAGACGAAAAAGAGAAGAAGGCAAGATAGAATGACAAGGAGACGGATCGCCCGGTTTGCCTTCATACCTTGTTTTTTCCTTTCAGGTGAGTCTTTACCTGGCTGAGAATTCTAAACGTCTTGGCTTCCACATTGACCAGCATCCCCTTGCCCGTCATGCGAATCTGTTCCCCTTCGATCTCCACGGGATCGGAAGTGCTCACGATCTGCTCCGAATGATGATAGGAGGCGGATCGGGTCTTCAACTGATACCCATCGTTCGAGGTAAGCACAACATCCCCCGTCAAGTCCACATTTTTCGAGTCCTGATAAATCTTCCCCTCCTTGCTGGTGAGATAGAAGATCCGCCCTTCTTTCGCATAAAAAGTCACTTTCACATCTTCCAAAACCATGATGTTTTGTCCTTCGTATTGACGAACAGATTTCGCCTCCAGCTCCCAAGTCTTTTGGCCGTGCTTGTCCTCTGCAAGATGAACTGTCCGCATTACCTGGGTAGCGTCGCCGGCAGAAACCTTCGGAACCTTCTCCGCGGCTTCCGACGCCCTTCTCTCCCGAAGGTTCGCCCAAAGACGGACGAGGACAATGCCACCGATCAACAGAATCGCAATTAACAGAGCAAACTTAAGTCTTTTCATATTTGAGCCCTGGGTTAGGGGTTTCACTATCTCCGAACTCCGAACTAATCACTCTGGACTCTTTACACCACGCCCGCCTTCAGCAGGTCGTGAAGATGAATGATCCCCGCAGGGACTTTGTCACCTGTTTTCTCGAAAACAAAAAGAGAGGTGATCGAATGCTCCTCCATCTTCTGCACGGCCTTCGCCGCCAAGGCATCCTTTTCAATCCACTTTGGGTTCTTCGTCATCACCTCAGAGGCCTCCCGATTGAAAAGATCGCTGAACTTTTCCAAAGCCCGCCTCAAATCTCCGTCGGTAATCACGCCGACCAGATGCCCATCGGCGTTACAGACCCCGGTCACCCCCAATCGTTTTGAGGTAATCTCGAAAATCGCGTCCTTCATCAACGTCTTCTCTGAAACCACCGGAAATGCCTTTCCAACATGCATCAGGTCCTCCACCTTCAGGAGAAGCCTCTTCCCCAGCGCACCGCCAGGGTGGAGGATGGCAAAATCCTCTTTTTTGAAATCCCTCTTCCCCATGAGGGCGATGGCCAAGGCATCTCCCAGAGCGAGGGTCACTGTAGTGCTGGCGGTGGGCGCCAAACCAAATGGACAAGCTTCCTCTTTCACATGGACATTGAGGTTCACATCCCCGGCCTTTGCCAGCGTGGAGCTTGTGTTTCCGGTGAAGGTGATCAAGCGGTTTCCGTATCGTTTGATGAGAGGCAGGGCTTCCAAAAGCTCTCGAGTCTCTCCGCTATTGGAGATGGCGATGATCACATCCTCCTTGGCCAACATCCCAAAATCTCCGTTGAGCCCTTCTGCGGGGTGAAGAAAAAAAGAGGGGGTCCCCGTGCTGGCAAAGGTGGAGGAGATTTTTCGGCCTATTAGTCCCGATTTTCCCATGCCCATGAGCACGACTTTCCCTTTACAATGATAAAGCAACTCCACCGCCCGTGAGAAATCCTCATCCACTCGTTCCACTAAATCGAGAATGGACTGCGCCTCTACCCTCAATACCCGCTTTGCCTCTTTAACGATATCCAATGATGCAGGTCTCCTTTTCCCCCCCACCCTCTCCCTCCCCCTCGAGGGGGGAGGGTTAAGAGGGGGTGAACACTAGGCGCTATGCGCTTTACGATCCGTGTATGCCTTCAAACCTCTCCCTTTTCCCTTAACTTTTGTTTTCTTCCCCCGCCGAATCGAGGCCCTGATAAACTCCCTGAAAAGAGGATGCGGATCCACCGGCTTCGATTTGAATTCCGGGTGGAACTGGCATCCGAGAAACCAGGGGTGGCCTTTCAGTTCGATAATTTCGACAAGCTCCCTGTCAGGAGAGACGCCACTGAATACCATTCCTGCTTTCCCTAAAATATCCATATAGGCATTGTTAAATTCGTAACGATGGCGGTGCCGCTCGTTTATCAATTTTTTGTTATACGCCTCAAGAGCCAGACTTCCTTCTTCGAGCCGGCAGGGATAAGACCCCAGTCTCATGGAACCGCCCTTTTCCGAATCACATGTTCGTTTCTGAACGACCTGATTGCGATCCACCCACTCCTCGATAAGATAGATCACAGGGTGTGGCGTGTGGGAGTCGAATTCTTCGCTGTTCGCCCCTTTCAGGCCGGCGCAGTGTCTGGCTATTTCAATCACCGCGCACTGCATCCCCAGGCAGATTCCGAAATAAGGGATTCGTTTCTCCCTGGCATATTGAATCGCTTTGATCTTTCCTTCAATTCCCCTTGTGCCGAACCCTCCTGGCACGAGAATGCCATTGGCCTCCTTGAGAAAATGCTCCGGCCCCTCTTTGTCAACCTGCTCTGAATCGATATATTTCAGGTTCACGCGGGCATCGTTGGCAATGCCTCCGTGGATCAACGCCTCCGTTAAACTTTTGTAGGATTCGACCAAGCCGACATATTTCCCCACTACGGCGATGGTCGTCTCGAAACGGGGATGTTTGGCCCTTTTGACGATACGCTCCCACCCCCGCAGGTTTGGCCGCCCGGTCCAGATGTTGAGTTTTTCGACAATCTTTTCGTCCAGCCCCTCCTGATGAAAGACAAGGGGAACTTCATAAACCGTCTCCACATTCCTGGCCGTGATCACCGCATCTTTGTCCACATTGCAAAAGAGGGCGATTTTGGCTTTCACATCGGGAGAAAGCAATCGATCGGTCCGGCAAAGAAGAATGTCTGGCTGGATACCAATTTCTCGAAGCTCCTTGACGCTATGCTGGGTCGGCTTCGTCTTTAACTCCCCGGCGGTTTGGATGTAGGGCACCAAGGTGAGGTGGATGTAAAGCGTATTCTCCCTGCCCACATCTCCTCGAATCTGCCGGATCGCCTCCAAAAAAGGAAGGCTCTCGATGTCGCCGACGGTTCCACCCACCTCGATGATGACAATGTCTACATCCTGCGCCAAGTCGAGAATCTTAGACTTGATCTCATCGGTGATATGCGGAATCACCTGGACCGTGCTGCCCAGGTAGTCCCCTCTTCTCTCTTTGGAGATGACCGAATCGTAGATCTGTCCGGTGGTGAAATTATTCTTCTTCGACGTCTTGACGTTGGTGTAGCGCTCGTAGTGGCCTAAATCGAGGTCCGCCTCTGCGCCATCGTCGGTCACGTAGACCTCTCCGTGCTGGAAAGGATTCATGGTTCCCGGGTCTACATTGATGTAGGGATCGAACTTGAGGAAATTGACTTTCAAGCCCCTCAACTCCAGGAGGGACCCGATCGATGACGACGCCAGTCCCTTTCCCAGAGAGGAAACCACGCCTCCGGTCATGAAAATATATTTGGTCCTCGAATTCGCCAAGACATCCTCCCTTCCCCTCAACACGAAGAACGGGGACTCAAAAATCTTTCGATCAACTCAAACCCCTTCTCAATAAAGATTCCGGATTGAGCCGCTGAAACTTCGTCAAACGCCTTCCGATGGCCGGAGGTGTCCCCGCCCTCGTTGGAATAGATGGCGAAAGGAACCGGATCAGCCGTATGCGTCCTAACAGAGAGCGGCGTCGGATGATCGGGGATGACCATAATCTTGTACCGTTTGAATTCCTTCATCCCCTCTAAAATCGTCCCCACAATCTTTTGGTCAAAAGCCTCGATGGCTTCAACCTTCAGCCGAAGATTCCCCATGTGACTCGCTTCATCGGGGGCCTCCACATGAACATACACAAAATCTTTTTTCCTCAAGCCCTTCAGGGTATACTGGGCTTTCCCGTCGTAATTCGTGTCAACGAATCCCGTAATCCCCGGAACCTCCATCACTTCCAATCCTGCTAAGATTCCAATCCCCTTGATCAGATGGACCGCTGAGATCACGTAGCCATCAATTCCGAACCGTTCCTTCAGCGGGATCATCTGCGGCGAACGCCCTTGCCCCCAAAGCCAGATAGAGTTGGCAGGAGGAAGCCCGCTTGCCTCACGGGCTTGATTAACAGGATGATTTTTGAGAAGCCGCCGAGATTCCTTCATCAAGGAAAGGACGGGGTCTGCCATCTGAGGAAGGCAGGAAGATATTTCCTTACCGGTGAGGTCATGCGGAGGGGGAACGCTCAGCTTTGCCAGGTTTGAGAATTTCGCCGCTCCGTTCTTCAAAACCATGAGATGCCGATAGCTCACTCCCGCATAGAACCGAATCTCGTCCGTTCCCATCTGTTTGTCGATATCGAGGATGATCTTCCTCGCTTCCTCATTCGTGATGTGGCCGGCAGAGAAATCTTCCATGAAGATCTTGTTCCCCTGGAATTTCAGGGTGACCAGATTACATCGGAAGGCGATATCATCCGCCGCAAGTTTGACCTTCAGGCTCGCGGCTTCCAAAGGACCTCTTCCGGTATAATAACGGACGGGGTCGTATCCGAAGATGGAGAGGTTGGCGATCTCGCTCCCCGGGGTAAAACCTTCCGGAATGGTCCTGACCAAACCGATCTCCCCTTGGCTCGCCATCCAATCCATGTGGGGGGTCCCGGCGACCATCAATGGAGTCCTCCCTCCCAGGCTCTCAACCGGGTAGTCTGCCATCCCATCTCCAACGATAATAACATACTTCACCTTCTCCGGCATTTCCCAACATCCTCAAAACCTCTAAATATACCAAAAACTTACAAATGTCAAATCAAAAGCGAAAAACATTAGCAAAAGGCATGCCAAATTTTAGGGAGGGCTGCAAGATTAACCTTTAACCTTGGGAAGGACCGTCTCTTTTATATATCGGACCACTCTTTCCATCTCCATTTGACTCTCCTTATTCTGGTTGCGCACAGGGAGTCTCAGATGCCCTTTGAGATCTTTTCCCTCAAATCCGATTTTCACTGCCTCCTTCAGGAAGGATTCTGGAAGCTCCTCATTCAACTCCACTCCGTTCATGACCGCCCATGCCAAAGTCCACGCTCGTGCCACATTAGAAATGTTATACCCTCCTCCCCCTAAAGCCACCCATCTCGGAGCCAGATCTTTGATTTTCCTGAGAACTCTTTCATACCCGGATAGGGAGAGGTGAAGATTTGTTAAAGGGTCGTTATAAAACGTATCGACCCCCAATTGGGTCACCACTACGTCAGGTTTGAAGGCCTGGACAAGTCCAGGGACAACCTCCTCAAAGGCCCAAGAGTAGACTTCATCATCGGTACCGGGAGGGAAAGGAAGATTGACGGAATATCCCTCTCCCTCCCCTTTTCCAATCTCGTGCTCAAAACCGGTTCCTGGAAAGAGCGTGTATCCGGTCTCGTGGAGTGAAATCGTCAAAACCCGGTTGGTTTCATAGAACGCTTCCTGAACGCCATCCCCATGATGCGCATCGATATCAATATAGACCACTCTCTTCCCCAGCCTCAGAAGTTTCATAATCCCAATAACTGGATCGTTGATATAGCAGAATCCAGAAGCACGCCCCCCCATGGCATGGTGAAGCCCTCCCGCGATGTTAAAAGCGACCTCGCCCTTTCCCTCTGCAACAAAATCCACTGCCTGAAGTGTGGCCCCTGTTACCAGAAGTGACCAGTTATAAAGCCCCTGGAAGACGGGGTTATCTCCCGGTCCCAGTCCGTAGGAGTAGGCGGTCTCCAAAAGGTGTCCTTCATTCGCCTGTCTCAGTATATTCAAATAGTCCTCGCTGTGAAAAACGGTTAGATCTTTTTCTTCAGCTTTGATGGTGGAAATAAATTGAACGGAAGGGAGGTCGAGGAGTCCGTAGGCCTTGACAAGATCGTGGGTCAACTTAAGCCGGATGACTTGAAGAGGATGAGTGGGCCCATAATCATAATCAAGATAGGCGTCAGTATAGATAAAGGCTGTCGTCATCTGAACGGATTAACTTCTCTTCATGGAAGAGTCAACGCAACTCCTTCTAAAATAGCCACTCAAATTTACCTTGATATCAACCGTTTTTCAAGATGGACCCAAGAAATAGTTGGTCGGAAAACGTAAGTTCCGACCTGCAATTATTAAAGGGGGCGCATAAAGCAGTCCACTTTGAAAGACCAATGGCAGTCATTGTGAGGAACCCACTATGGCCGGACGACGGGCCATCTCAGGGCTGGCTGCGTTTCGTTCGCAATCACATCTCTGTCTCCATGCAAACTATCTTGTGCCTCGAGCAATTGTTTATGAATGAAAATTGGTGCCGCCAAATTTATTGTTTTATCACTTAAGAAGCCGCGAATAAACTCCCTTCCCAGCACGGTCTCCGAAAAAGCTTGAAATTCTCAGACACTCGCACGAATGCCCAAAGAGCCTTTCTTTCTCATGGGCAGTATCCTAAAACTTCCTCTTAAAATGCAAAGTTCCGCGACACAAAATACACTGTTAACCCCATAGGCTTCTCCGGTCGGCTTTAGTAGCCTAATGAATAGCTGCCTCATTTCTAAAAAACCATCTTCATGGAAGGAGTTCATAATGACAACGGTCATGACGATGCACCAGCCGATTCTCTCCCTCATCGCCGGGATACTCATCCTGATTTTCCCAAGGCTCCTGAACTTTATTGTGGCGATCTATTTAATTATCGCAGGCATTGTAGGTTTGCTTCGTTAGCGCTGGCGGATTGCTTATCCGAGGTCGCAGGACGCGGGAGAGAGCGAAGAGGAATTTCCGTTCTCATTTCATACCCAAGAAAGGAGGCGTGACGTGAAATTACCCCCCATTCATCAACCACTACTTTCCTTAATCGCCGGGATACTGATTCTCATCATGCCCGGATTATTAAACCTCATTGTTGCGGTGTACCTGACCGTTGTCGGCCTCTTAGGCCTGATGCGTCGTTAAAATCGGCTCTTCTGTCTCTAAAATATTGGTGCAAAACCAGAGACATATTCGACGTGATATCCAAGAAGCCCAAGAAACCGTGGACGTTAGAGCTGGGAGCAACCGCTTCGAGGAGCTATATTCCATTGGCGAGCGACGGAGACCTGAAGGAGGACATCTGTGCTTTCGCAAGGCAGGGGCAAGGGGAAGTGGTATTGGCCATCGTTCCCAGATTCGTAGCGCGCCTGACGCAGATGCACGAAGTGCCGCTGGGGACGGAAGTATGGGGAGATTCATCGGTTGGTATACCGAGCGAAATCGTTGCGGAAAGATTCAGAAATATCTTTACTGGTGAAAGGGTCGATGCCTCAGAGCGGGATGGGAAGAACCGATTAATCCTCGGTCAGATATTTGCGAATTTTCCAGTGGCCGTGTTGGAGGGGATATGAAACTTCTTTATGAATGGGGAATTCCGTCAGCGGGCTTTTTCATTTGGATTGTGCTGACTTTTATCATTGTCCGGGCCTTCGTATGCTATTTGGGTAAAAAGGGGGATCAAGACCAGCGGCTTTTTAATAAAATCCTTTCATCCGTTTTGGGAACGCCGCTCATCCTATTTATCCTCGTCCTCGGCTTGAAACTCTTCCTCGATGCCATTCCTCCCGTTCCTGCCAAATGGGAGAAATACACGGATGCCGTTGTGCTCATCCTCTTCGCCCTGGCCGTTTATGTCTTCGTAGACAAGTTGATGATACAAGTTCTACGGCGATACGGCAAGAAGTTGGAGATGATCGCTTCCTCAGAAGGATTGGTCAAGGCGATCTACCGAAGCATCCTTCTCATCTTTATCCTCCTCATTATCCTCGACAGTCTCAAGATCACGATTACTCCCTTTATCGCGTCTTTGGGAATCGGAGGAGTGGTGATCGGACTTGCCATGCAGGACACCCTCTCAAATTTTTTCTCTTGGGCATATATCGTTTCAAATAAGCCGGTGCGGATCGGAGACTATATTCAACTCGAGGCGGGGAAAGAGGGTTACGTCGAACGAATCGGGTGGAGGAACGTGCGGATCAGAATGCTCTCCAATAATACCTTGATCGTCCCCAACAATAAACTGGTGAGCAGCCTCGTGACCAACTTCCATCTCCCTGAGTCGGAATTAGCGGTCCTCGTCAACGTGGGCGTTGCTTATCTGAGCGACCTTGAGAAGGTGGAAAAGGTGACCATCGAAGTGGCCGAAGAAGTTCTTCAGGCGACAGAAGGGGCGGTCAGCGAATTCCAACCCTTCATTCGTTACAACACCTTCGCTGAGTCCAGCATCAATTTCACGGTCATTCTCCGAGCGAAGGAGTATGCGGCCCAATACCTGATCGTTCATGAGTTCATGAAACGGCTTCATCAACGGTACCGACTTGAGGGAATCGAAATACCCTTTGCCACTCGAACCGTGTATATAAAAGGCGGGACTCCAAAATCTTAGAAATCCTCCTCACCCTTTGAAGCTTCGAAAAAGTTCGGGGATGAGGTCGGGCAATGATATCTCCAAAGTTTTACAAATGCGATCATTTGAGAGGGTAAAACTAACAAAAGTCTGTAAGTATTCACCATGCGTTAAGGTTGTTCGTCGTGAGTAGTTAGCGTAAAGGGGTACCGCTGTAAAACTTTTTCGACATCCCTGCCCGCCCTTTGCACTTGGGAACGATTTTTTCACACCTTCCCTTTAGTAAAGGACGGTTGGGGGGTATTGAGGCTTGCCATGAAATGGATCATTATTTTTCTGGGAATCGCTCTTATCCTTATCGGGGTTCTGTCGCTCGCCTACCACGGGATTCCCTATACGATCCGTGAGGAGCGTATCGTTATCGGCCCACTCGAGGCCACCCAAGAGGTGAGGAAAACGATTCCCTTGCCACCTGTTTTGGGAGGACCGATCCTTACGGTTGGAATCGTCTTGGTCATTATCGGTGTCAAGAGGCCATAGGAAACTATTGGCATCGGACAGACAGCTTTCGCCAGGGATAGCCATCATGAAAAATCCTGATCGTAGCCCACTGTTCCGATCCCTCTTCTCACTCCTCTGTCTCTCCTCTTTACTCACCTTCGCAGGTTGCGCTAGCTTGCCACGGTTCGAAGAGGTCTATCGACGATTAGACGTCGAGAAAGAGAGCACGCCCGAGATCGTCGGCCCCCATGGGCAGCTCTCTCCTACGCTTAGCAAGGCGGTCATGGAACGGTTGAAAAGGCAAGAGGGGCCGACAGACATTCTGGAGCGCCAGGTTGCCCTGATCGAATCCATCAGCGGAAGCCCTCTGGTGGCAGGAAACAAGGTGACCGTGCTCATCGATGGACCGGCGACCTACGCGGCAATGTTTAAGGCCATTGCGAATGCCAAAGATCATATCAACCTGGAAACATTCATTTTTGAAGATGACGAAGTAGGCCGCAGGTTTGCAGATCTGCTCTTACAAAAGCGATCAGAGGGAGTCCAGGTGAATTTAATCTATGATAGCCTTGGATGCTTGAATACTCCTGCTGCTTTCTTTCAGCGTTTAAGAGACGGCGGAATTCTGGCACTCGAATACAATCCTATTAATCCTGCGAAAGCTCGAAAAAAGTGGCTGCTTACGCATCGAGACCACAGAAAGATTCTGATCGTCGATGGTTCCGTGGCTTTTACCGGCGGCGTCAATATCAGCCGGGTTTATTCCAGCAGCAGCCTTTCGGCTGGAGAACACGAAAAGAAAATTGAAGGGGCCTGGCGCGATACTCATGTCCAAATCGAGGGGCCCGCAGTCGCTGAGTTCCAGAAGCTCTTCTTAGAGACCTGGGCAAGGCAGAAAGGACCTGAGCTCCCCCAAAAAGATTACTTTCCGGCCCTCAAACGGGAAGGGAGCGATCTCATCGAGGTGGTGGGCAGCAGCCCTGGTCAGGAAAACCGGATCACCTATATCATGTACGTCGCCGCCTTCACTTACGCGCAGAATTTCATCCATCTAACGACGCCCTATTTTGTGCCCGATAAGCAGACATTAGAAGCTCTAACGGGGGCGGCCAAGCGCGGCGTGGACGTGAAGATTACCCTTCCGAGTATCAGCGATGAGATGACGGCTTTTTACGCGGGCCGATCCCATTACACGCACCTTCTGAAATCAGGGGTCAAGCTGTATGAACGCAAGGACGCGATGCTCCACGCAAAGACGGCCGTCATTGACGGGGTCTGGTCTACGATCGGGTCGACCAACATGGATTTATGGAGTTTTTTAAGAAACGACGAGGTGAACGCAGTCATCCTCGGTCGCGAATTCGCAGCCCAGATGGAGGCCCTATTTGAAAAAGACATCGAGGACTCTCATCAAATCCGTTTAGATCAGTGGAAAAAAAGATCCGCTGGTGAACGGGTGAAGGAATGGTTAGCACGACTGTTGCAGTACTGGTTGTGAGGAGACTCCCTTAGGATTTTCTCGAGAGATAGCTGAAGAAGCTCTCTTCAGGCGACAATTCTACAATGTTCCTTCGTTTGTTGTCCAAGAAGTTGCAGAGAGAGATAGTCTATGATTTGCCTCGTGATCAGGAAATTGGTTCGGACATACTCTCTTGCCTTCTCACCCCTTCGCTTTGCCAGATGGGGATTATTGAGTGAGTGCCCCTGCCTTTTTTTCCCGAATTGAATAAGAGGGGCTGACTACGGGTGATGGATGAGAACGGCATTGGTATCGAGTTCGCATCCTTCGGCATTTTTCCTACTCATCTCAAAATGGTATTGCCGGATTTCCTTAGTAATCGCCTCCGCATAGCCCTGAAGGACGCCATGGATCTTTCCTGTGACGTCCAAAAATCTTAATTCCCTCTGGATAACCTTCCACTCCGCATCGACGCCAAGTTCCTCAAGGATAGGGACCATTCTGTGGAGGATCTCAGCTATACCCCCTCTTGCACGGGTCGAGTTCACTTCATAAGTGTAGTTTTCGGGGAAGACTGAGGAAGGTTATGAGAGATCGAGGTATTTCAGGACTTCTTCTTTCCTGGGAGGAAGGGAAACGGGTTTCTGGGAGACTCGGATGGCGATGTCCGGATCCTTCAGACCATGCCCCGTAATCGTCAACACCGCCACATCTCCTTTCTTAAAAAAACCTTTCCGATGAAGCTTGATCACGCCGGCCAAGGAGGCTGCCGAAGCGGGTTCGCAGAAGATCCCCTCCAGGCTTGCCATCATCCGATAAGCCTCGAGAATCTCATCATCGGTCACGATGTCGATTAGGCCTCCGGATTCATCCCGGGCTGCCACGGCTTGCTTCCAACTGGCCGGGTTCCCGATTCGGATAGCCGTGGCAATGGTTTCAGGCTTTTCAATAACTTTTCCTCTGACAATGGGTGCCGCTCCCTCCGCCTGAAATCCCAACATCTTTGGAAGCCCATCTATTCTCCCCTTTTCCCAGTATTCTTTGTAACCTTTCCAATAAGCGGTGATGTTGCCCGCGTTGCCGACAGGGAGGCAATGGTAAGTCGGAACAAATCCAAGGTGGTCAATGATCTCAAAAGAAGCTGTCTTCTGGCCTTCAATCCGATAGGGATTGAGGGAGTTGACCAGGGTGACGGGTTCTGTCTCGGAAATTTCTCTGACGATGTGCAGGGCCTCGTCAAAGTTCCCTTCGATCTGGATGACCTGGGCCCCGTGGGCCATCGCTTGAGACAACTTGCCGAGGGCGATCTTTCCTGCGGGAATGAGAACATAGGCTTTCATCCCCGCCTTCGCAGCATAAGCGGCTGCCGAGGCGGAGGTGTTTCCCGTGGAGGCACAGATGACCGCTTTGGAAGCCGCTTCTTTTGCCATGGAAACAGCCACGGTCATCCCTCGATCCTTGAAAGAACCTGTGGGATTGAGACCTTCATACTTAAAATAGAGGTCAACCCCAGAAATCACCTCCTTCTGGATCCGAGAGGAAGGGATGAGCGGGGTGTCTCCTTCGAGCAAGGTGATGATGGATTCCTCTTTCGTAACAGGTAAAAAGTCCCAGTACTCTCGAATCACCCCTCGCCACATAGTTGACCCCAATTTCAAATTTCAGATTTCATATTTCAAATTGAACTCTCCAACCTGAAATCTGCGATTTGAAATCTGCAATGTCATCATTCTAATTCATTCTCGACTCGAATATACACCGTTTTTCCCAAAATCACACCCAACCGGTTAATCTCCCCCAGGGCCCGATGAACATTCTTCTCTTTGGCTTCATGGGTCATCATGACAACGGGCACCGCACCATTGACCTGCCTTCCCTTCTGAATCACGGCAGAGATGCTGATATCGTTCTTTCCCAAGATCCCAGAAATCTTAGAAAGCACTCTGGGCCGGTCCAATGCCGAAAACCTCATGTAGAAAGGCATCACAACATCATCCATCTTCTTCAGAGGAATTTCTTCTATGGCCCATTCCTGAAAAGAGAGCAGTGGCACCCGCTGTCCGGAGGCTTGGGTCAGGACATTCCTCCCTAATTCGACCAGATCGCTTACCACGGCACTGCCAGTGGGCATCTGTCCTGCCCCCTGGCCGTAGAAGAGCGCCGGGCCAACGGCATCCCCTTTAATATAAATCGCATTGAAAACCCCGTCCACCGTTGAAAGCAAGTGTCCTTCAGGAATCATCGTGGGATGGACACGAGCTTCTATCTTGCCCTTCTCCATTTTAGCGATGGCCAGGAGCTTAATACGATATCCAAATTCCCGACTGAATTGAATATCCAGAGGCGTGATCTCCGATATCCCTCCGATGAATACCTCCTTAAATCGGAGAGGGGTTCCAAAGGCAAGGCGGATCAGAATGGCCAGCTTGTGAGCCGCATCAACCCCCTCAACATCATAGGTTGGATCCGCCTCCGCATATCCCTTCTCCTGGGCTTCCCTTAGGACTTCCTTGAAATTTCCTCCCTCATCCGTCATCTTGGAAAGGATATAGTTGGAAGTCCCATTAAGAATTCCGAAGATCGAGCGGATTCGATTGGCAACCAAACCTTCCTTGATCGACCGAATGAGGGGGATGCCTCCACCGACTGAGGCTTCAAAGTTGACATCCACGCCGTAACGATGGGCCTCCCTGAAGATCTCGTCTCCGTGAAGAGCAAGAAGCGCTTTGTTGGCGGTGACGATATGTTTCTTGTTCCGAATGGCTTGTAGAATAAAAGTTTTCGCTGGCTCAGCGCCTCCGATTAATTCCATGATAATATCGATTTCAGGATCCCTGATCACATCCTCGGCTCTCCGAGTGAGGACACCCGACTTTAACTTTACTCCGCGATCCGTCTTTAAATCGATGTCGGCAATTCGCTTTAAAATGAGCCTGGCGCCCATACGCCTCTCGATCAGCTTTGAATTCTTCTGCAGAATGGTTACAACGCCAGTGCCCACTGTCCCGAAGCCGATCAGACCCACCTTGATCTCTTTCATGATCCCCTTCCCTTGATCAACCTAAGAATCAACCGATGCCCGCACCGCAAAATGGGTGGTAACAAGCACCAATTTCCAAACATCAAATCCCAAACAAATTCCAATAGCCAAGATTCAAAATTCCAAACCCCCCTCCCCCTCGGCCCCTCCTCTCGGGGGGGAGATGGGGTTATTCGGATTTCATTTGAACTTTGAACTTTGTCATTTGAAATTTATTCTTATACGCCTTCTTTCAGAACTTTTTGAATCCCCTTGACCGCCTGTTTGATGCGGGCCTCATTTTCTACTAATGCAAACCTCACAAAACCCTCTCCATATTCACCGAAACCGATTCCCGGGGAAACAGCCACTTTTCCTTCTCTTAATAAGAGCTTGGAAAAGTCAATCGATCCCATCTTTTTCAGAGGTTTTGGAATCTCTGCCCAAACAAACATCGTTCCCTTCGGCTTTTCAATCTCCCAGCCCACTCGTTTCAGTCCATTGATGAGCGTATCCCTCCTCTTCCGATACTCCTCAACGGTCTTACGAACACAATCCTGATCTTCATTGAGGGCAATGATGCCGGCAATTTGAATGGGTTGAAAGACTCCGTAATCCAAATAGCTCTTCAGCCTTGCTAAGGCAGCCAGCATCTCCGCATTTCCTACTGCAAAACCCAAGCGCCAGCCGGGCATATTGTAACTTTTGGAAAGAGAAAAGAACTCTACCCCCACATCCTTTGCTCCTTTAACCTGAAGCAGGCTCGGCGCCTTGTATCCATCGAAGACGATATCCCCATAGGCTAAATCGTGAACGATCATCAGTTGATGCTCTTTCGCAAAAGCCACGAGGTCCTCGAAGAAATTGAGGTCCACCACAGCGGTGGTCGGATTATGGGGGAAACTCACAATGATCATCTTGGGATGGGGCCACGACTGTTTGGTTGCCGCCAATAACCTTTGAAAAAAATCCCCTCCCCCGATCAAGGGGACGGAACGCAGATCCCCTCCTGCAATCACGACCGAATAGGCATGGATGGGATAGGTTGGGTCCGGAACGAGGACAACATCTCCGGGACCCAGGGTCGCCAAAGCCAGATGTCCGAGCCCTTCTTTGGCGCCGATGGTGACCACACTCTCAGTCTCTGCGTCGAGATCGACATCGTAACGTCTTCGGTACCAATCGGTGATGGCACACCTTAATTTGTAAATCCCTTTCGATGCAGAGTACCGATGGTTCCTCGGATTTTTTACGGCGTCGACCAGCTTATTAACGATGTGGCTGGGCGTGGGTAGGTCCGGGTTTCCCATGCCCAGGTCAATGATATCTTCTCCCCTTCGTCTCGCCTCCATCTTCAATTGATTGACAATCCCGAAGATATAAGGGGGGAGCCTTTCCATTCGATGAAATCCCGACCCCTCTGGATGAAACAGTGACATAGTGATTTCCTCTCAATGCAACCTGCGTGTCCACCCCCCAATCCCCCGCAAAGCCGGGAGAAGAGGGAATTCCTCATCCACGATTAACATACTTTCCCTTTGTTTTCAATGGATTTCAGCCGATGGCGGCCAGTTCCATTCTTCCCTTCCATCGCCTGGTCAGAATGTTCCTCACGCCTGCATGTGAAGGCAGAACCAGCTCTGGGTCCTCTTGAATGAGCCGAAAGGCCTCCTTCCTTGCCTCGATCAAAATGGGGGTATCCCGGATGATATGGGCCACCCTGAAATCCGGCAATCCCGATTGCCGTATGCCAAAGAATTCTCCTGGCCCCCTGAGAGTCAAATCTTCCTCGGCAATCTTAAATCCATCGGTCGTTTTCTCCATGGCTCGGAGGCGAACTCTTGCTTCCTCGGAAGACCGGTATTGGGCCAGTAAAATGCACTTGGAGGGATAACGTCCCCGGCCAATTCTCCCCCGCAACTGATGGAGTTGAGAGAGGCCGAAACGTTCTGCATGCTCTACCACCATCACAGAGGCGTTGGGAATATCGATTCCCACCTCGATCACGGTCGTGGCCACGAGGATCTGAATCCTTCCTTCCTTAACCTCCATCATGATGGCCTCTTTCTCGTCGCTCTTCATCCTGCCGTGGAGCAGGCCGATCCGGAACTCGGGGAAGACTTCTTTCTGAAGGTGTTCGGCCATTCTTGTCGCATCCCTGAGGTCCAATTTCTCAGACTCCTCTACCAATGGATAGACGATGAAAGCCTGGCGACCTTTCTGCACCTCCTCCTCGACGATACGATAAACCTTGGCCCTCGCGGGTTCGGGAAAGACCTTGGTCTCAACAGGCACCCTTCCGGGCGGCATCTCGTCGATGAGTGAAACATCAAGGTCCCCGTAAATGGTCATGGCGAGAGTCCTCGGGATCGGAGTCGCCGTCATGACGAGAACGTCAGGGTTTCCCCCCTTTTTTTTCAGAAGCCCTCTTTGAACCACGCCGAATTTGTGCTGCTCATCAATGATGGCCAGGCCCAGCCGGCGGAACTCGACCGCCTCCTGGATCACCGCATGCGTTCCGATCACCAAGTGGATATCTCCGTTTCCAATGCTGCGATATAGCTCTTCTCTCTCCGAACCTTTGACGCTGCTGGTGAGCAAAGCCACTTTCACCCCTAAGGGCTCCACCCAACGGTGGAGGTTGAGAAAGTGTTGTTCGGCTAAAACCTCGGTGGGGGCCATGATGGCAGCTTGATAACCACATTGTATGACCTCCAGACAGGTTAAGAGCGCGACCACTGTCTTTCCGCTCCCCACGTCTCCCTGGATCAGTCGGTTCATGGGGTGCGGTCTTTCCAGGTCTTCCTTGATCTCGGCCAAAGCCCTCTCCTGAGCGCTGGTTAACTTGAAAGAAAGAAGATTTAATAAATTCTGGACCAAGACGCCGTCGGTTTTGAAAGAGAGCCCTGTCTCCAACGCCACCCCTCTCTTCTTCAATGCCATGCCGAGCTCCAGGAAAAAAAATTCATCGAAGACGATCCGTCGGTGGGCGTCTGAGCGCTGGAGATTGAGGGCTTCAACGGGCTCGCCCTCGGGAGGGAAATGGACCTTTCGGAAAGCTTCCGAAAAATCAATCAGGTCTTGTCGCTCCACAATCTCTGGCGGGATGGGGCTTGAAAGCTCATCCCCATACCCGTCCAAGATGGTCTTCATCAACCTTCTCAAAGTTCTCTGATAAAGTCCTTCTGTCTCGGAATAGATGGGAACGATCCGTTTGAAGTTGAGATAATCCTTCTCAACATCGCCATCCACAATCTCAACGTCGGGATGATGAATCTCTCTCTGATAATTGAACCACCTCACCTCACCCGAGAAGATCAATTGGCGGCCCTTTTTGAACCGCTCCCTGAGATATCTCTCGTTGCCATGAAACCACTTCAATGTGATCGTACCGCTCCCGTCCCCCACCACGGCCTCAAAGACTCTCCTCTTCCTGCCCTGATAAAAGGCCACCCCCGACAGCAGCACCTCACCGAGGCCTGTCTCCTTTCTTCCTGCTTTGAGCTCGGAGATCTTTTTCAGGTTGCTTCGGTCTTCGTAGCACCGCGGCAGAAAGTAGAGGGCGTCCTCAACCGTCAGAATCCCTTTTTTCTCAAAGAGCTTGGCGAGCCTGGGCCCAACCCCCTTTACATACTGAATGGGGGTGAGGAGACGATTCCGAAAATGCCCGGGCTGGGAACGATTCATCTATAATTCGTACTAACGGGGTGTTCCGGCCTTGCCCGGACGGGATTTGTGTCTGCCGCCGGTGAATGGGGCCGCTACTATTTTGATGTAAATCTTTTTACAGGAGAGACATTGGATCTTATTCTCGCCCACCTTCAAATCGAATTCGTCGTAGGAGACGGGTTGATCGCAATAGGGACAACGATAGGAAAACTTCTGAATTACCTTTTCAGTCAATTCCGTCTTCTTAAAACCTTTATTTCTTCCTTTCATTGAAAACGTTTAACCTACAGCTTCCAACTCGATTTTCTCAAGACTATACTAAAACTGGTCCCAAGAATCAAGGAACGGCAAAGTTCCTGTCTATCCCGGCGAAATCGGACAGGCCAGGGTACAGGGCAGGCGTGGCGGCGCTTTCAGGTGCGGTTTTAATAAACCTTGTAGAGGTGCCTGAGTTATCAGAGAACAGACGTTGATTGGAGCGGGTCAGAGTTGAAATAGAATGTCACTCGAAAAATTTATTCTGCCTTCTTCCAGGTCTTGTCGGGATCGAATTTCTTCATGGCTGCGGCAATCTTCTCAGTATCTTTACCCAAATTCTTCTCGTACACGACGCCATCCTGGTTCACGATAAGGGTCATGACCCCGGAGTTGCCATATTCCGCTGGATAGGCAACCAGGGCAAATCCGCCGATCATCTTTCCTTTGACCACGTAATCGTATTCTCCCCCTGATGCGTGCTTACCCTGGGATTTTAAAATCCTGTAGTAATACCCATGGTAAGGGCTTCGTTTTCCAACGGGCCTCTCACCAGAGTACCCCTCCGTGGCAGCCTTGGCCATTAAGGGGCCAAGAGGGCTCTGGGGCTCGCCCTCTTTCGCCTCCCAGTAAAGGCCATCCTTCATCCCTTTCCTGCTGATCAATCTCTGGGCATATTCCAATAACCTGCCGCTGGCCTTGTCCTTCAGCGCATATTCCCGCTGGGCGTCCACGTAGGCTAGGCACACTTGAATCGCATTAAGTTCGTTACGGCCGACTCTGCGGTTGAGGACCTCTTCCTTCCCCGCCGTCGTATCGAATAGCCAAGAATCACCCTTCTTGACAACAGGAATTGGAAATGGCCAGTCTCCATTTCCTACATGGAGGATGACCTTCGCGTCATTCTCATTCACCAGTTTGTTCATTTCCTCAAAGGCCTTGATGAAATGTTCTCTTCCGGTCTTGTCGGCAACCTCATCTCCGGAAAAAATTAATTCCTTCCCTGAAGAACCGAAGATCGCCAACAATTCCTTTGTATCATTTTCCTTGACCGCTTTGGCCAGAGCCTCCACAGCCTCTCCGGGAGACTTGAACGTTCTTTGGCCCCCTTCTGCTGAAAACGCACTCTGACAAACACCAGCTAACATCACCACTCCCGCTATGATTGCAAAAACAGAGAGGCGCATCGAATGCTTTTTTTGATTCCCTGCATTGATAAACATCGCTTTTTCCTCCGTCGAACTATTGATGATGTTCAAATCGTCTGCTCGAGATCTAACGGCGACGGCCAACATTGCCCCTGCTCACACCGCTCGTTCCTCTTGAAGGCATGCTCTGTCGGCTTTGGAAGCCGCGGTTGCTCTGCATTCGTGCATCGCTTCCCCGCCCCACACCCCCAAAGGCACTCTTATTCTTACTAAGATCCAGGCTCTTTTGAACTGAGCCAGCAGTCCCTCTTGGCTGTTCGAAGCTTTGGCGAGTGGTTACCGGAGCCTGCTGATATCTTGTCTGCGGTTCAAAGCCCCGGAAGTCTCGGCGGGTCTCCGCTCCCTTTGCCAACTGGCCGTAACGTTGCCGGGTCGCCTCGTTCCTGTAGGAAATGCCCTTCCGATGGCTCGCGTCATGCTGCCACCGAGTGGTTTGTATATTTGTAGCGGCGATGTCTATGTTGCGATTAATATTTATGTGGCGGTCGGTGTTTACATTAAGGTGATGATTCCTCCAATCCCAGTGCCCCCACGCATGGCCCCAGGATCTCCCCACGCCGATGCCCCTCCCAAAACCCATTCGACCGTGAAAACCGATAACCATCCCGGAAGAAGGCAGGAAGAAAAAGGGAGGGAAAGCCGGGTACCACCAAGGGCCATAGATCTCGGTCGGATCATAGACCGGCACATAGACCACGTCAGGCTGTGCGGGCTCGATCTCGATGTCCCCGTCCTCGGCAGTCACACTCTCCTCTTCGGTATCCTTCAGGTTGCCTGCTGCCTGCGCCTTAGCCCTCAGTCGCTGAACTGTATCCATCACCTCGCCTTGTTGATCCAGAAAGGCATCCCCTAGGCTCTGCATCCACTCCAACCTTTCGTCCATCATCGACAAGACCTGTTGAAAAGGCACCAGCGCCTTTACACTGGGGTCCCAGTCTTGCTGGTCCAGGGCGTTGTTGAGCTGATCACCCGTGAGATTTCTATTCACCTTTGCCCACCGGTCTGCCTGCACAACCTCAAGGGGATAGGTAGCTGCCATCAGAATCTGGGCCAGGAGCGAGTCAGGATAAAGGGCAATGGGTGCCAGCATTTGATCCAGCTCTTCCTGGCTGAATTGCCTCACTGTCGGCTGGTCTTGGGCCAACCCTGAAAGCGGCGCCGCTAAGGCCAGAATGAGAAGACAGATCAATATGCGTCTAAAACCCTTTTCCGTTTTCATGAGAGTCCTTTCTCGCTGTGGTTACCGATGATCTTGTCAATTTGCTTAACGGTAAGATAAGATACCGAAGAAATCAAATTCTCAAACCTTCAGCTCCTCGCGAGCTCACTTCATTGCGTCAACGGCCCTTTTGACAGTCTCTGCTTCCAGGGATACTTCCCCGAAAATGCCTTCCACAGCACCTGCATCCAGCCGGTAGAAATCTCTTTCCACAGGAGTGATGAGCAGTCCAGCCATATCGATCACCCCCGGGCTGACCACAACCCGTGCATCCCCTTCCTTGAAAAAGATATCGGGGCGGTGTTTTCGACGCGGAAAGATCACCAGATGCCATTGCTCTCCCTTCCGGAAACCGACGATATTGATCATGGGCTCCTCATCAACGAGGAGAACCTCTTTCAGTCCATTCAGATAGCTCTTGAAGGCGCCCCGCACGGCCATCCGGTCATCTCCCTCAAGGACGACGCCTTCCCGTCCAAAGTCCCTCAGACGATACAGGGAAACACCGCCGATCCGTTTCATCAGAGTGAGTCTTTTCCCCTCGCGAATCTCCTTCTCGATCGGCATCTGCCCGGACGGGCCTGCGTGAAAATGAAGGTGATCCGGCGCCGAAGCGCCGCATTTGGGTCCGTTATAGAGGACCGTCCAGCCTGGACCAAAATCCGTCATCAGCTGAAGAAGGGTATCGGTATGCTCGGCAATCGCCTGGCGCCGGTGGTCTAAATGGGAGACGATGAGGTGAGAAGAAAAAACAGGCATGGGATTGCAGAGGATCAAGTATTCGCTTCGGTAGAGAATTCCCCTCTGGCTCGCAGGGAGATGATCAAGGCAGAGGAAACATTGTCGCTCGTTTGCATTTTTCTCGCCTACATCGGCCAGGCTGTTCTTGATTCTTCCGGGATTGTACTGGAGGCGGATGGAAAATCCTATGCAACGGACATCCCGCTCCCTAACGTCCTTAAGCAACTTGTAGGCTTCCCGGAGCTCGGGCCACACCTTTTTCTGCTCCGCGAGGAGTTCGAGACAAAGTTTTGGAAGCCCCTTCACCCCTCCCCCTTCGCCGAAAGCAGCGTAAATCTTCTGGCTGAGAAACGAGCTCCTCCCTAATTTCTTATAGCCGATAACATGGGTTACCGTCGTCTTTCCCATGCTGAAAGGTTCTTCCCGTACAAATTGGAAGCCCGTCTTCCTGTAAAAGGCGAGGGCTTGCCTGTTTTCTACCATCACGCCGATCCAGAATCGATCGAGACCCTTTTCTCCGGCCAAACCCTCCGCCGCACCGAGAAGCCGTCTGCCCATGCCTTGCCCCTGATAGTCTGGAAGAAAATAGAGCGAAGGGACGTAGAGACGGCCCTCATCCCGGTTGAACAAGAGTCGCATGTAACCCGCTGCTTGATGATCCTTCTCTGCAATAAAACCATAAGTGAACGGATCGTCGAACATATCGAGGAGGGACGCTTCCGTATAGTGAATGTCAAAATACGACCTCAGGTCGCTTTCGGGAATGAAGCTCG
>DBZJ01000226.1:20464-55505 GCA_002311635.1 Syntrophaceae bacterium UBA1163 | reverse complement strand
TCGCCACTTGTATAATGGCCGTGCTCAAATCGACTGGTTTAGTCCTCTCGGCAGCCTGGAGAGGGACCGAATGGAGGCAGATTGCCATTATTGATAACATGAAAAGGCTAAGAAAAACCAAACCTAAAGGGCCACAACGTTTTGGGCTAAGCATAGTCATTCTCCTTTCACTTTGATTAGACGCGACGATACAAGAAACATTCTCCTACCAAACCTTGGAGAGATGAATAAGGTAAATCCCCTATTTTTCGCCTGAGAATGCTGTATTTTCCAGCGATTTCTTGAAAGTCGATGACTACCTTCCTTGCCATACTGCCCGACGGTGATTATCTTAGAACTAAGAAATTTGGAGGTGAAAAAAATGGCCCAACGCAGAGCAGAAAAGCCAAAGAAGGTAAAGATCAGTTCAAAACAGCAGGAGTTCTATGATAGACTGAGATCATCCAGGTGAAACCGATAGATTTGCTGACCGAAATTTGATAAAGGGAAACAATAATGAAACACGCAGGCGATGAGACGAGATGGTTAACGCTCGTCCAGTAACTCTTTGACTTCTCTCTTCCCTTCTTCCAACTCGTCTTTCTGTTGAGGATCTTCCGCTAAGAGAAGGGTATGGAACTCTCCCACGTGTGTTTTTTCCTCTTTTGCCACATCCAGAAGGAGTTTCCTGATGTTCTTGTTTTGACTCATGTCTGCCATTTGCTCATAGAGATTGATGGCATCCAGTTCAGCAATGATGGCGGCTCTCAATATCTCTCTGTCCAGGTCTTCTTTTCTCAATTTTTCAATATGGATCGGTATTTTCGATAGCATAGCTATTCACCCCCAAAAGAAACTTAGGCATAACCCGTTTATCCGTTATTTGAGTCCGTCTCCACTGGACGTAACCGTGTATGACAAGAATGGCCTTCTAATACAATACCTTCACCGTGATAATACTACAGCAACACCGTCTACCATAATGTGATCCGAATCACACACGTAACTATTGAGGAGGAGGAATCGTCGTATGCCATGGGAAGAAAACGCTCCATTCATTAAGACGATTGCCCCACACACTTCCTCCTCCTGTTCTATCTAGAAGAGACCACTTTCGATCGTGATCATCCCGCCGACGGACGGAAGAGGATCTCTCCGGTAGAAGAAAGGATCGCTACCACCAGTAGGGATACCCGTAAGGATAATACCAATAATAAGGATAGGGATAGTAGTAATACGCTCCCCAGAGGTAAATCTGCTTGCTCAGAAGGAGAGGATAAGGATATTCCAATTCGCCAAGGCGCATGACTTTCCTTCCCTCGATTTCCCCTGCGACGGTAATTCTTCTTCCTCTTCTGAAGACATACGGGTCTACATACCCCTGGACAAAGATGATGAATCTTCCTTCGGAGCGGTTGAACTCAGGCTCTTCCGTCCAGTCAAGAGGCCTCTGTAAAACGACGATGAGGGTCGTTCCGTCTTTCTGATTGATGGTTTCAACGACGTCTCCACCCCAGATGACGATTTTGCCTTTGTATGCTTCTGGATTTTGAAAAACTTGACGGAAAGTAAGCGTTCGGTCCGCCTGGGCTCTCAGTTGTTTCGAAATAGGCAAACATCCCTGAAGAAGGATGATAAGGAGAACGCCAAAGATAAGAAGAGATGGCCTTACTTGGAAAAAAGATTTTTCCATCTTTCCTCCCCCTTTCAACCGGTTATTCAAATTCCATTTAAACAAAAAGGGTCTCAGAAGGGAATAAGGTGAAGGTTGTATTTTGTCGGAAGGAGGACAGTATTTGTCGCCTTCGTTTCGAGACACTTACTTGCAGGAACCTTCGCCTTGAGTAACCTCGGAGAGCCTCATCGTCAGAAGGCAGGCACTCCGACCGGCCGGCACAAACCATGAAAACCGTAAATCCCACATGGGGCTCAGAAAAAATTCGGGAAGCGGGCGGGCAAGAATATCTCCAAAGTTTTGCAAATGCGGTTCCTTGAGAGGGCAAAGGTAACGAAGGCTTGTCAATACTCAACAGCAGCCAAGTTTTTCGTCGTCAGTAGTCCACGCGATGAGGAGCCGCTGCAAAACTTTTTCGACATCCTTGCCCGCCCTTTCCGCTGGGGCAATTTTTCCACACCTTCCCTTTTCTAATCTCCTCCCTTTAGCAAAGGGAGGCTGGGAGGGATTTTACGCTGTTGTTTTCTGAGCAAGTAGTTTAGCGGAGGAAGAGACTATAGGTGAGCACGCTGAGGACAAAGGCGGTGAAGAGGGTGTACTTCCAGTTGTGCTCCACGAAGGCGAAATAGACGACAGAAGCCAGCACGCGCACAAAAGGGGTTAACATCAAAACGCCGACTCCCATGTTAAGGAAGAGACGGGGGCGGAAAGCCCGAGAAGCCATCTGCCGGAGGGTGAAAGAGATGAACTCGAAGAAGTTCATTCCAACGATCGAATGTTCGAATCGAAGACTGCCCACTCTCGCCCAACGCCAGACAAAGCTGACCGAAAGGAGAGCCACGCTCAACAGAACACCGGTCAAAAGGATGTACCCGACTAGGCTTTCCATGTCCAACGGGTCATTCCTCTTTCCCTTCCCAGGATGATCGGTCGATCCCTTCTCTCTCACCCTCCGATTCTCCAGATGCCCCGGATGATCATCTCGACTCCCAAAACCAATAACACACCCAGAAAGATATGGCGCACCGCCTGATTGGTCAAACGGACGAGCAGGCGGGTACCCATGAAAGCGCCAAAGACAACACCGAGAATGACCGGGGCGGCCAGTCCGGGATCGATCATTCCCGCTGCGAGGTAGACACTGGTGCCGGCCAGGGCTGTCACACCGATGATTAAGTTACTGGTAGTGGTGGACACCTTCGGAGGAAGGCCCATCACAAGGTCGTGGATCAAGACCTTAAGGGCCCCTGCACCGATGCCCAAGAGCCCGGCAATCAGACCTGCGCCAAACATTAAGGGCCCGCCGAGATAGGCTCGGGCACCGTGGTACGCTATCGTTTGCTGAACCATAGTAGCTCCCTTGCAATTCGAGCCAGCGGGAGAAGATGTCTTGGTGGCCAACCGGTCGCCAGCCCTCATTTCTCTGCCGGAACAGGGCCATCCATGAAGATAACAGGACAATGCCAAAAAGGATGAAGAGAATCTTCCTTCCAGAAATGAGTGTAATGGCAGCCCCTGCCAGCGCCCCCACGATCGTAAACATTTCGAGAAACATGCCGACCTTGAGGTTTGTAATGCAGTCCCTCACATAGGCTGAGGCGGAGCCGCTCGATGTGGCGATGACGGAGACGATGCTCACCGCGATGGCGTGTTTGATGTCCATTCCAAGAAAGGTGAGCACTGGAATGAGAATGACGCCCCCGCCCATTCCGCTCATGGCACCGACAAACCCGGCAACGATGGAGACCAAAAAAAGGACGTGAGATGACATTTCATTCCTTCCTATGGTTTATGAGCGGGCTCCCTAAATCTTGGGATGGGGAGATATTCGACCGATGGTTGGTGCTTGATGGGTTGAGGATAAAGGCTCATCAGTTGATAGAGCTCAGGAGGAATGCCCTTTGTGACATGGAGGCCGAGATTGACGGCCTCCTCATAAGTGATTGGGCAATCGTGGGTCCATCTGCCTTCGGTAAGAATTCCAGCCAGCTCTTTTGCCTTTTCTGCTGAATATTTTCCTCCCAGAAGACTCCCCACCTGTGCCCTGATCTGTTCGATCGCCTTTCTTCCAACATCTGCAAGGAGCCATGATTTGTCATCGATGTCTGATATTGGTTTGCTCTCAGCCAGCTTGACCAGGGATGCCGCAGGATACTCGCCGAGCTGGGGATCGACCGGACCCAGGACAGCATGCTCCTCCATGACAATCTCATCCGCTGCCAGGGCGATCAATGTTCCCCCGGACATAGCATAGTGGGGGACGAAGACCGTAATTTTCCCCTGATGCATTCTTATGGCATGAGCAATTTGGTAAGCGGCAAGGACCAGCCCGCCGGGAGTGTGGAGCACGAGATCGAGAGGCATATCCGGGTCTGTCATGTGGATCGCCCGGATGACTTCCTCGGAGTCATCGATATCGATGTATCGTAATATGGGAAAACCCAAGAGGCTCATGGTCTCCTGTCTATGTATGAGAACAATCACCCTTGAACCTCTCGTCTTCTCAAAAGAGGCGATCAGCTTCTGTCTCATCGCCACAAGGAATCTCTTCTTTACGAGAGGCTGAAGTGCCGCAATGATGAGGAACAGCCAGAAGATCGTAGAGATGTCAAATTTCATTTTGTCCTCCTTTTAAAATCCCCCCGCTTAACGATGAACGTAACGATAGGTCTCATCCGGAAAAGGCTTACGATAGGAAAGTCTTCTATTTCTGAAAAAAGGGAGAAGCACCATCCCGGTGACAAACCCGCCAATATGCGCCCACCAAGCCACCCCGCCCCCTGCACCGTGGGAGGCAACGGAAAGTGTTCCGGAGAAAACCTGAATGAGAAACCAAAAACCCAGATACAGGAAAGCCGGCAGGTGTACCAAAAAGGGGATAAACAGGATCGGGATGAGCGTTAGAATTTGGGCCTTCGGGAACATCACGATGTAAGCTCCCATCACCCCTGCGATGGCACCGGATGCCCCGAATTCAGGAATCGTGGAATGCGGGTCTACCATAAAAAAAATGAAATTCGCGGCGAGTCCTGAAAGAAGATAAAAGAAAAGAAATCTCACGTGGCCCATCCGATCTTCCACCGTACTTCCGAAGAGGTGGAGAAACCACATATTGCCAATGATGTGGAGCCACCCCGCGTGCAAGAACATGTTTGTTAAGAACGGCGAATAATTACCCGGGGAAAGATCATGGACCACTGCCCAGCTTGGATACGTATACCTTGCCGGGACAAGACCGAATAGAAAGAACAATTGCTGTAAGAGATCCTTGGGAATGGATATTTCGAACAGGAAAACAACGGCGTTCAAAAGGATAAGTATCCACGTGACGAAGGAAAATCCTATGCGTGGGATGGTATCTTTCAGAGGGATCAAGGATTAAGACCTCACCCTTTGTTTTTCGTCGAAACCGCTCTTACAATCGGGTCTCTGCCAGGCCAGTCTGAACAAGAAGAATAGAGACTACGAATGGGTTACTACGTTCGGATCTTCTGGGGGATTCCAACTCTAAATGTCTCCCATTCAACAAAGAGTCGATCTTTCTCCAGCTTCCACGGGAGCGTATCCAGGGCGCGAGGCGCCGGCCCTCCGAGTACCTTCCCCGTAAGGGCATAGACACTGCCATGACAGGGGCAGATAAATTCATTTTCGTCAGGGTGCCAATTGTAATGGCATCCAAGGTGAGGACAGATTGGAGAAAAGACGGTCAGTTCGGAGGAAGAATGCTTGATGACCCAGACATCGTGAGTGACCGTTTCCCGGACGTAGGCGTCTTCCGTCTTGTAGGGAAACTTCATACTGGTCGGCTGCCCAAGGGGAAGTGAGCTGATATTCCCTACGTCGGCCCAGCGTGATTTTTTTAAACGGAAAGAAGACCCGATGAGACCGCCGACAAGGGGAACCGTCAGGACCGCGGCCACGAGGCCGATCATCAGGTTGGTGATGAGCTTCAGAAACCCCCGCCGCGAGGTTGTGGGCTCGACAAAGAAGAGATTATCTGCCATCACAAAACTCCTCCGTCCCCACCTTACGGGTGATCCGATGATTCATGTTCGTCATGGCCTCATCGCCTTCTCTAAGTAAGAGCAGAATGGCCTTGAGCAATTTTCGATAAGGATTCCCCTCGTCGCTAAACCCCTGGACCATCTTTCTTAGGGCCGGGAGGATGCACAAGGAGAGTAACTCTTCCCGCTCCTCTTGGTCGTCGTCTCTCGCAAGGAATCGAAACATGACGCCAAGATGGTCTGGCATTTCGTTTCCCGAGGAGAAATCGTAACCTTGGTAATGCTCTTTCAGTCCGGCCAGAAACATCCCGCGATGATTCCCGTCTCCGAAAAGGTGATATCCCACATAGGGATAACACGCTGCCTCAAGGTCAAACGTCCTCGTGTGAAGTTCCTCTATCGTGTCCAGTGGCGTTTTTCCAAGGGATGCTCGAAACTCCTTCAGGAGGTTAGCTGCCTCCTCATGAAAAGGAGACAAAAGGGAGATGCATTCATCAATCCTTTGAAATAGATCCGAACGGGGATGATCCATCACATATGCCAACATTTGATAAGGTCTCATGGGAAATCCTCCCCCTTTTGCCGGCCACGCTTGAGTGGATGGGCAAAGCCTGTCCAAACCTCTGCTTTGAGGGTTTGGGGATCGATCATCGATTAATCTTCTCTCGTCTTCTGCCCTTCCAGACCCAGAAGCCACCTAAGACAAAGCCGAAGACAACCACCACCAGCCAGAAAAAAGTGCGGGGTTCAAGCCCCGGGCGCGTGATCTGCGCTCGGTTTACACCGTTCAGGTGCAACACGTAGGCCTCGACATTGGCGATCATCTGTTGGGTTAACGATTCGCTATCTCCGAAAGACAACATGTGTAATACCGGGTTTGGTCCTTCAGGTATGGAGCCGTGCTGAATGTAAGGATCGATATCGTTAACGAAGGTTTGAGCATTTTTGTTAAAGAGGGTTGGATCTATTGGATTGAGTGGCGGCACGGTTCCATCCGCTGAGCCCGGATTTGGGACTTTGCCCTTGCCCTGCGCGCCGTGGCAGGACTCACAGCTTTGGTGGAAGATGGTAGCTCCCAGCTCAACATTTCCAATGGCGAAGGAAGCTTCCTGTGGAGGGCCATGAGGGCCTGGTGCCACGGAGGGCGTGGGGGTGGTTTTTTGGGGAAGCCCCGCCGGCACTGGCGGAGCAGACGGTCCTTTGGCTAACCGTCCAGCAGCCACTGACTTTCCTTGAGCCGTGGCTAAAAGAAAATCTACGATGTCATTGACCTGCTGGTCCGTGGCTGAGATGAAAGCCGGCATGATGCTGTTTGGAAAATGGGCCTTCGGGTTCCGAATCTGGGTAATCAGCCACTGTCGAGATTTTCCTTTAAGTAGGGCGCTGGTGAATTCAGGCCCGATAACGCCCCCCTGGCCGTTGACTCGATGGCAGGCCGTGCAGCCAAGGCTCGCAACGAGCTGACCCCCTCGTTTCGCACCTTCCAGGTTTTGCAACGTTGGGTCGCCAGCAGATGAGGAGACGGCTTGAGTTGCCTCAGTGGCGACCGGAGCGCCTGATGTACTGGCTTCCGGCTTGCTGTAATATCCGAGGATGGCCATCGTGATCACCCAGGTTACAAAGATTGCATAGCAAACCATGGCCGTCACGCGACGGCCTGGATTTCTCTCCGGGCTGCGATCATAAAATGGGAGAAATATCAGAAGGAGCGTGATGAGCAGGGGAATCCCGATTGTGCCGATGGGTTCGAACACTCCGTGAAAGGCCTTCAGGGTTTGATAAAAGAAGAGGAAGTACCATTCCGGCTTCGGAACGTAGAAGGTTTCCAGAACATCCAATGGACCGGAATAGAGTGGAGGCCGGTAGGCGGACAAGCCAATGAGAGCCATGAAAATAAGGGTAACCGCTACGCCATCTTTAAATACCTGGTCGGGCCAGAAGAGGCCAGTGAGCTTGCGTTTGGCTTCATCCCATGGACCAGAAATGCCAAACTTACGGAAGGCAACCAGATGAAGGATGACAAATGCCATCAATATCCCCGGCAGGATGGCGACGTGGAGGAAGAAGAAACGGGAAACAGTCATCTGGCCGAGAGCCGTGCCGCCGGCCAAGAGATTTCTTGCTACGGTTCCTAAGAACGGGGCCGTTCCTGCCGAGCTGACGGCTACCTCTGCCTCCCAATAGCCTCTCTCATCCCAGGGTAAAATCGGCCCGGTAAATCCAAGGGCCAAAGTAAGAAGCAAGTTGCCCACACCGATCAGCCAGGTCAACTGGCGAGGATTCTTATAGGCCCCCCAGATGTATACCTGAGAGAGATGCAGCCCCACGAGAATGATCATGGCGCTGGCACCCCAATAGTGCAACCCATGGATGAGCCACCCGAACGGGATCTCTGTACGTAAGTAATTGAGGCTCTCATAACCACGATCCGTCGTGGGAACAAAATAGAGCAACTGCCATACGCCGGTGATCACCTGAAAGAGAAAGACAATGAGAACACAGCTCCCAAAGATATAGGCATAACTGGTTCCTCCGGGCATCTCTTCTTCAAGGCTCCAACGAATGACAGTGGTGAGAGGCCAGCGTTCATTAATCCATTTTAAAATCTTCGAAAGCATGGGTGGGTGTCCCTTAAGAGATCTTCGCTATGCCGCGGATGTTGACGACATAGAACTCTCGTTTTGGTTAGCGTAAGCGTTGGGCACGAAGTATTACCACAGTATCATGGGCCACATCCCCCTTGGCATGAGGAGCGAATGCGCCAATCATTTTCAGCCTTCTTCGGGACGGCTCATAGGAAATGGTCAACGATGTTTAATATAGATACTAAAGAATCCGGTAAGGGATAAATAAGGTAAAATCCCTATTTTTTGTGCGGAAAGGCTGTATTTTGTCTGAAGGGAAGTTTATTTTGCGGTATCATACCGAGAATATTCTGCAAGAACGAACGACATGGCGATTTGGGCGACGGATGATTATGTTTTTATCAAAAGTTTTTCCAGTGAAAAGGGAGGGGAAAATCAATGAATCAAAAAGTACATATCCTTGGATTCGCAGGCAGTTTACGAAGGCAATCTTACAACAAGGCCATCTTGGCCGCAGCGGTTGAGACGATCCCCGATGACGCATCCCTTGAAGTCTTTGACCTCGAAGGGATTCCGCCTTTTAATCAAGACTTAGAACTTCAACCTTCGGATAAGGTTAAAGAGTTCAAAGCAAGAATCAGGGCGGCCGACGCGATCTTGATTGCTACCCCGGAATACAATTATTCAATCCCGGGCGTGTTGAAAAATGCGATTGACTGGGCATCCAGGCCTTATGGGGATAATGCCTTCGATGGCAAGCCTGTTGCTGTCATGGGAGCATCCATTGGCACATTGGGAACAGCAAGAGCACAGTATGATTTGAGACGAAGCTTCGTCTTTTTGAACATGCTTCCGCTGAATCAGCCTGAAGTGATGGTTTCCTTTGCGCAGGACAAGGTAGATAGCAATGGCCGGGTGACGGACGAAAAAACGAGAAAAAAGATAAGGGAATTACTCGAAAGCCTGGTCGCTTGGACAAGAAGAACGAAGCTTGGGGAAGAAATAGAGACAAGAAAATTGGCTGCCTGAGGAACCGAGGGGCCGCGGAGAAATTTCGCTCAATCCCTGAGAGAGAGCCTGGTGATTTACACAAGAACTGAAAATGGGAAAGGGGTTGATCATGACTTGCTCTTCTTGTAAAAAAGATTCTTCGCTATTTCCGCTGCGATGATGTACAGAAGCATGATCGCTCCCAGAGCGACAAAGAATGGAGCCGGCAGGGGACGGAATCTAAAAAGACTCCCCAACGGGCTGAAAGGAAGAATCAGTGTCACTCCGGCAATGATCAGAGTGGCGGTCAGGAGATGTTTCCCGGGTCTGCTCTGATAGAAGGGTCTGCGCGTGCGAATGACCAGGACGATGATCAGGATGATGAGGGCGTCCGCTGAGTCGTGGAGCAAAATGGAGATCCCCACGGCAAAGAGAAGAATGAGGATAATGGGGCTCTTGAATTGGGAGAGGAGAAGCGTCAGGTCATCCGTCCTCTTCTTGGGCTTAAGAAGATTGGAGCCATAACGGGCAAGGCGCTCCTGAGCCTCTTCTTCGGTTAAACCTTGCGGCGTGGTTTGAAGCTCCTGAAGAATTTCAGCGGCGGGCGCGCTCCAAAAGGCATGAGAGGGTTGGTTCATCCTAACCCAGACTTGACCTCCGATTTTATTGAAGAACTACTTCAAAATCGATTTCCTGTCAAGCGAAGAAGCCGTAAACGCTTAGGATCAGGGCTAAGTCGTATGTCCCATCTCCTGGAGAAGCAGATGCAGGGCGCGCAATAATTGGACATCCTGGCTATTCTGCAGTTCCTCTGCTGTCAGTCCCTTCTCGCTTGCGGGGATGAGGGGTGTTACTTCTGCCGAGAGATGGACGACGACATCAGGAGAGATACCTTGGTGCCAGATCACATGCCCAGCAGGGGTTAGCCATTCTTCGATGGCCAGCATCATTGCTGAGCCGTCGGAGAGGGAAAAGGTTTCGAGGACAGTGCCCGTTCCAAAAGTCTTTTCACCTACGAGCTTGGCGCGGTGCGCATCCTGGAATGCTCCTGCAACGATCTCCGCCCCGCTGCTTGTCCCGCCGTTGATTAACACTACCAGCGGCAAGGAAGTGGCTACCCCTCCTGACCGCACAGGCACGGGTTTGATCTTGCCGAGGGCATTTTTTTCCAGGAGCACATTCCCACTGCTCAGAAGCTGGCTGGCTGCGGAGATGGCCTCATCATAGAGACCTCCCGGATTATTTCTCAAGTCTAAGATGAGCCCCGCAGCTCCTTCTTTCTCGGCGGTCAATAATGCCTTTCGAAGATTTTCGGCAACTCCTTTGCTGAAGATCGCTATTCGCAAATGGGCTGCCGTAGTGCCCGGCAATAGATGCCATGTGACACTTTGAACGGTGACGGAGGCACGGGTTAAGGTAATGTCTTTCGTAGTGGTCGTCTTCAGATTGAGGATGGTGAGCTTCACCCGAGTTCCTGCCGGGCCCAAAATTCGATTCACCGCCTGATCAAGGGGGAGCCCGCTCACGTCTTGATCGTCCACTTTCAGGATGATATCTCCGGGCTTGAGGCCTGCCTTCTGTGCTGGGGAGCCGTCGATGGGCGCGACGACGACAAGCTGGCCATTCCTCATCTGGACTTCGGCCCCGATACCTTCGAACCTCCCCGTGGCGAGATTGCGCTCCTGCTTCAGCATCTCCGGAGTGAGAAAGCGGCTATGGCCGGTATCGCCAAGGGCATCCACCATACCGCTGATCGCGCCGTAGGTCATCAATTGAGGTTTCACCGCATTCCGATCCACATAAACCCGCTGGATTGTATTCCATGCTTCCGCCATCAGGCGAAAATTGGACTCGGCGTCAGAAGGAATCGTGTCCGGGGAAAAGGCGATCAACAGGCTACAACCGATGATGGCGCCTCCGATCAGACCGAGGGCGAGGAAGGTAAGGGAGGGTATCCATCGATAAGGTTTATGTTTCATCGTTCCTCCTTCCGGGCAAGGGCAGAACGTTCCGCTCTCCCAGAGAGTTTGTCAGTCAGGAAATTCGAGAGAGATTTCTCAGAATTTTCTTATAAAACCAAGGGGAATAACATGGGGTAAACGTTGTATTTTAATTGCAGAAATGCTGTATCTCGAGGGGTTTTGAATGAAATCCTGAAGCTTCAAATTTAGAAAGAGGGAGGGGCCGTAGTTATTTTGAGTTCGACTCTTTTTATGGGTTCGAAAGTATTGAACTGAGGATTTCGGGGAAAGTCGTTAAGGATCAGGGATTGCTTTGGCATTGCCTTACGATCCCATCCAATCCGGTGATTTCCAAAACCTTCTGGTCGCCGGCTAATGTCGTCGGCAGGATCACCGAAACACCAAAATGCTCTTTCAACAGGTTGACCTCGCTATTGTAATCTTCCGTCCCGTTCGAAACAGGCAGAGGTGCGCGAATCATAATTCTATTCCCATTCAGATATCTGATAATTTCGGGAAGATGGGAGAGCCCGACAGTAAGAATGGCTTTTCTGGTTTTGATGTTCCCCCGCTGAAACTCATCGTCTACAATTCCGGGTATTTTCTGAAGCATCGCGGCGGTTCTTTTCTCTTGGAGATAATCCAGTTTCGATTTCAGGAGAGAATAATCACTCGAATCTTCTCTACAGCTTATCAGCTTGAACAAATTGTTCCTCACCGCATCGTAAAGCCCCTTATCCTCCACTTGCCGCAGCCTCAGCGGATGGGTCTCTTTCAACAACATCTCTGCATTGACGTAAGCGGTGTTAACGGAGAGTCTTTCCACTAAAGCCTTCATATCCAATAGTGCGCAGCTGCTGGGCGTACCTGGGGTGGTGATATTCCTTTTTTCGACCTTTGTCGAGGTACTTTTAAAGAAGCCTTCGGGTAAAAGGAGTCCCAGCCCTTGGTCATGGATCAGCCAGTCCCCAATCTTGTAGACCTCAGCCTGAACCCTTGATGTATTGTCCCCATTAAGGCAGGTCACCGTATCTCTGTGGCCCAGAGCGATGATGAAAAGCTGGCTCGGACTTTTCTCGTTAAGTTGGTAGATGACCTTTCCATATTGAGCGGGTACCCTCAACACGGTTTCAGCAGTCGAAGGCGAGATGCTCAAAAGAAAAAAGCAGAAGATTAGAGGCAAAAAGAGAGATTTTCTGAGTAAACACATCAAATTAATTATGGCATTGAAATCATTGGAAATCAAGACAGGAGAAGGGGTTCGGTCAAACGGAATCAGTAGTGATATCCGTCTTTTCCGACTTTCCCTCTGAAAATCGAGTAGCTATAAGCCGTATAACCCAATACCAAGGGCAAGACGATGATCGCTCCCCAGAGGGTAAAGCGCAACGTTTCGTGCTGTGCTGCGGCTTCTTGGAAGGTGATATTGGGCGGAACGACATAAGGATAAATAGAGGCGATCAGGCCAAGGTATCCCGCGAAAAAGAAGGCCACACTAAAAACGAACGGCAGGGCCTCACGACGAGCCCTCAAATTCTTGATGACCCCATAAAAAGCCAACAGCCCGATCAATGGAAAAGCCCAGATGAAATAGACCCTGGGCGGGCTGATCCAATTTGACAGAGTGGATGGGTAGTGGATCGGCGTCCAGATCGTCACCACGACCTGAAATGCCAAAACGATGAAAGCTGACCGGACAGCCCGGCGATAAGCCCACTCCTGCACCGTCCCCGTGGTCTTGATGATAAGATAGGTAGATCCGAGAAGAATATAGCCGGCAACGAGCGCCATGCCCACCGTCATTGAGAAAGGGTTCAGCCAGTCGAAGGGGCCGCCTGCAAAGCGGTCTCCCGCCACCTTCGTTCCTGAAAGAATGCCACCCAGGGTTAACCCCTGGGCGACGACGGCGACCAGGCTTCCGAGAAAGAAAGCCATGTTCCAGGGTCCCTTTCGGGTGGCATTTGCCCGGAACTCAAACGCCACACCGCGGAAGATGAGACCGAAGATGAAGGTGAGGAGAGGAATGTAAAGGGCGCTGAAAAGAACGCCGTAGATCATGGGAAAGGCAACCAAAAGGGCGCCGCCGCCGAAGACGAGCCAGGTTTGATTTGCATCCCAAACAGGAGCAATGCTGCTCATCAGCACGTCGCGTTCTTCTTCATTCCGGGTGCTTCGAAAAAGAAGCGCGACTCCCAGGCTGAAGCCATCCAGGATCACATAGAGAATGATGGCAAGACCAATCAGGCAGGACCAGATCGTGACGAGATCCATCGCTTAACCTCCCGTATCACCCCATGACCCTATCCCCAAATCGTCTTTTTCTTCTTTCTGAAGAGGTCGCATGCCTGCCAGGCGTTGAATCGGCGGGAGGGGGCTGGCGAGATCAGGACCAATTCTTAATGTTTTGAAAATGTAATAGAGATAGCTTGTCCCAACGACGAGAAAGATGATCAGAAAGAGGCTCAGGGACCAGATGACGTTTCCAACATGGATGGGAGAAACCCCTTCCTTTGTTCGAACGAGATGATACACCAGCCATGGCTGTCGGCCCACCTCGTTGGTGATCCAGCCAAATTCCGTGGCGAGAAAACCGAGCGGGTGGATCACCAGCAGGGTTTTCAGAAAAGAGCGACTTTCATAGAGACGCCCCTGCCGCCACAGAACGGCGGCCCAGATCATGACAATGAGGAGGATGAAGCCGATAGCCACCATGAGTCTGAAGCTCCAGAAGAGGATGAAGACGTCCGGGCGGTCGTTCTTCGGGAATTCCTTAAGCCCCAGGACTTTACCTTGAAAGGTATGAGTTACCAGGAGACTGAGACCGTCGGGGACATCGATGGCAAAAAGATTCTTCTCCGCTTCCATGTCCGGGAAGGCAATGACCGCGAAGGGGGCGCCGCCTGCGGTATTCGTCTCCCAGTGGGATTCCATAGCAGCCAGTTTTATCGGCTGGTGGTGGAAAACTTCACGGCCGCTGACATCTCCCAGGTAAACCTGAAGGGGTACGAACAGGGCGGCCATGAGCAGGGAAATTCCTAAGGAGCGCCGAAAAAGGGGAGTTTGTCTCTTTTTCAGAAGGTAGTAGGCGCTGATTCCAGCAATGACAAAAGCGGCTGTCTCGAAGGAGGCCATGGTCATGTGGCTCATTCGGGCGGGAAGGGAAGGGTTGAAGATGGCCGCTGAGAAATCGGTAACCATAAACTTTCCGTCCGCAAGCCTGTATCCCGCCGGGGTTTGCATCCATGAGTTCGCGGCCAGAATCCAGAAGGCAGAAATGATCGCTCCCGAAGCGACCAGGCACGTCGCCACAAAATGGATGGTGCGATTCACCCTCTCCCATCCGAAAAGCATGACGCCCAAGAAACCGGCCTCCAGGAAAAAGGCGGTCATCACCTCGAAGGCCAGGAGGGGGGAGAAGACATTGCTCACCGCTTGGGAAAAATTGGCGAAATTCGTGCCAAACTCAAACTCCAAGACGACCCCGGAGACCACTCCCACTCCGAAATTGATGGCAAAGATCTTCACCCAGAAACGATACATGCGGTAATAGATCTCGTGCTTCGTCATTAGCCAAAGGAGTTCCACAACCACCAGGTAGAGGGCGAGGCCGATCGTCAATACCGGAAACAGGATGTGGAACATGGTGGTTACGGCAAACTGAATTCGAGAGAGAAAAACGGCATCCATCATCGACTCCTTCAGAATGATCCCTGCTTCAGCTCAGGCTTCCCTCCGTCGTCTTCCGCCGGTCTCATCGTATCCTTCCTGACGGTGATCTTTAGAAGAATGAATCATTCTTGTCTTAAGAATTGAGCAGTTTCCTCCGGGAAGGCAACATTGATAAAGATGCCAGATCCCATTTCAAATCCAGCAGCGGTGGTCAGCCTCGGAATAATCTGCAGATGCCAATGATAGTAATCTTCCCATTCATCTTTGATGGGAGCGGTATGGATGACGTAGTTATAGGGAGGATCGTTCAGTTTGGAATGGAGTTTCAACAAGGTTTCCTTTAGAACCCTTGCGAAGGTTTTAGAATCATCCATGGAGATTAAACCGAAAGAGGCCTGATGGTCTTTGGGAATGATCCAGGTCTCAAAAGGACGCCGGGATGCAAAGGGCTGGAGGACGACGAATTTTTCGTTATTCATGACAATCCTTTTGCCAAAGGTGAGTTCCTCTTGAATCGAGTCACAATAGACACATCTTCCGTGGTCATCGTAATATCGGGCTGCCTCCTCCAATTTTTTCCGGATATTGGATGGAACGACAGCGGTTCCTACGAGTTGAGAATGCGTATGCTCCAGCGACGTTCCAGCCGCCTGGCCATGATTTTTAAAAATGATGATCAATTTGATCCTCGGATCCTCCCGGATGGCAAGATATCTCTCGCGATAAGCGAGGAGGACCTCTTCCACCTGTTTATCATCCATCAGGGGGAAAAGTTGATTATGAATAGGGCTTCCAATCACCACCTCATGGATTCCAACCCCGTCCATCATCCGGAAGAACCCTTTCTCTTCTTTCCTTTCCAAACTTCCTTCCGGAGAAAGAGCTGGAAATTTATTGGGTACAACCCTTACCCACCATCCTTTACTATCTGCCGGACCACTGCTTCGATAAGCGAGGGTTTCATGGGGAGTCAGGTATTCATTGCCTGGGCAGAATGGACAGTCCTTCTTATAAGGAGGTTTCTCGATGGAGGGTTCAATTCTCTTAAGCTCATGGGGTCTTTTTGAACGCTCTGCTGCAATGATGACCCATTCCTTCGTCGTGGGGTCTTGTCTCAACTGGGGCATTTATAAACCTCTATTGCATATCGCAGATTTAAGATTTCAAATTGAAAACCCCGATCTGACATCCGCAGTCCACATTCCGCATTCGGCATGCCTTAACCTAAGGCCAAGAGTAATCCTACCACCGCGCCCAGAGGAACGGAGACGTAGGGATTACAAGTGAGAGCTCAGGAACTTCCGATTCCTCGGGTGAGATAACTTAAACCGAAACCAGCAGTTCCGCCCAGCAGCACACCAATGAGAATCCTTGAAATCATTCCTACCTCCAATTTACAAGAATACCATTGCATGAGGTTCTAAATCAACATCATTATGGTCTGAGCTGCGGCGGGCAGGGCTTGCGTCCACATGCCGACAGGGCCCACCGATATTGAGAAAGCATTCGTTTTCCCAAATAGTTCACGCACGCAGAGTAAAGCGTGGTCCTACCATTTTGTGATTGCGGATTGCGGGATTCGCTTGACAGGTGGATGCAAGGTGAATAGACTGATAGGTATACCTTTTGGAAAGGAACGACATGAAAGAATTCACCGCTGAGGAATTGTCATCTTTTGACGGAAAAGAAGGCAAACCCATCTACGTCGCCTTTCAAGGGAAGGTTTATGACGTCACAAAAAGTCCTCTCTGGGCCAAAGGACTTCACATGAAAAGGCATCCGGCAGCCAAAGATCTTGCAGGAGAGATCTCGGCAGCTCCCCATGGGCCCGAGGTGTTGGAGCGTTACCCCCAAATTGGAACGGTCAAGAAGGGGCCGCCGGAGGAATTAAAACACCTCCCCTTCTTTCTCCAAGGTCTTCTTCAGAGATTTCCAATGGCGAGACGCCACCCCCACCCGATGGTCGTCCACTTTCCTATCGCTCTCTTCATGGCGGCCTCTCTTTTTATCCTTCTCGCTCTCCTGTTTCAAAGAGGGTCTTTCGAGATAGCCAGTTTCTATCTTCTCCTCCTGGGAGCCATCTCATCTCCTTTTGCGATGGCTACCGGGCTCCTCACCTGGTGGATCAATTACCGATTCAAGCTCAATTACTTTGTGAAAAGAAAGATCCAGCTTTCTATCCTTCTCCTCATCTTTGAAGCGATTCTCGTCGTCTGGCGAATTTCTCAAGTGAAAATCTCCCATCCCTTCTACGTTATCATGATGGTTCTCCTCACCCCGATCGTTTCCCTTCTGGGTTACTACGGGGGGCAGTTGACTTTTCCCGTCGAAAAGGAATGAGGGGATGAGGAGGTAGGGAGACACAGGACCCTCAGATCCGGGTTGGGTAGATCCTAAGCTTTTTCAAACATATCTTTGGGGGCGCCGCACACTGGGCAAACCCAGTCGTCAGGCAGTTTGTCAAAAGGTGTGTTCGGGGGAATATTACCGTCGGCATCGCCCTTTTCAGGATCGTAAATGTAACCGCAAACTTTGCATTTCCACTTTTGCATTTTTATCTCCTCTTCCAAAAGACCGCATCGCGCAGAGAGCACAGCGCATAGCGTTCAAAATCTTATATCAGAAATTCCAATTCCTCTCGCAAGGCGTCAGACACGAGGGGCTAGGGGGTTAACCCTCTCGCGACTCACGCTTCACGTTACAGGAGATTGGGTGCTTATTTTAATACTTCATCATCGTACAGTTTTTCAATATAATATTTGTGCTTGCTCTCCTCCTGAATCAGAAAGGTGAAGAGACTTATTAGAGTTTCATCCTGGTTCTTTTCGTTCAAATCGGTATAAAGCTTCACCGACCGCTCTTCTCTCTTCATCGCGATTCGGAGAATGTCCCCGTAAGAAACATCCGGTTTCAATTCCGCTTCAACCATATAATCACTGATCTTCAGATTCGGAATCTTCTCGATCTTTCCCAACTCGATTTTGCCCACTCGAACCGCTTCGAGCTTTTTCTTGTGTCCCTCTTCCTGCTTCACAAAGTCCGAAAAAAGATCCCTGGTCCCGGAGTGTTTGACCAGCTTGCTTGCCCGGTCATAAAAATCCATTGATTCGATCTCTCTTTGAATGGCAAATTGAATGATCTCGCCGAATTTCTTCTCGTCCATAACGGCTCCTTTCCGTCAAAGGCCTTTTTCTAACCCGTCTCTATTTTTGAAACAGTTGCCATTTTACGGGATAGTTTTCTTAGGGTCAAGATAAAAGTGATTTTCGGACCGTATCCCCCCTCTCCGTGTCTTCCTATCTCTCTCTTCTCAGCAGGCGCATGGAGCTGAGAATAACAAGAAGGGAGCTGGCCTGGTGTACGACCGCTCCCAGGATCATGGTCACCCATCCTTGGGCTGAAAGAATGACCATTATCGTATTGAATATGAGCGCGAAGACGAGATTTTCCTTAATCACGCGCAGAGCTTTCCGAGAGAGTCGAACGACGGCAGGAATCTTCTCCAGATCGTCGGTCATCAGGGCAATGTCAGCAGTTTCAATCGCCACATCCGTTCCCACCGCCCCCATGGCGATGCCGATGTCAGCGGCGGCAAGGGCCGGGGCATCGTTTACACCGTCACCGACCATAGCCACCACTTGACCTTGCTTCTTCCACTCCTTCACCCTCAGCACCTTCTCTTCGGGAAGAAGTTTCGCTTCGTACCTTATGCCCAACTCTCTTCCGATACGGTCGGCGACCAGGACACTGTCACCGGTGAGCATCCAAATTTCGGATACCCCTTGCTTTCTGATCTTATCGATTGCCTCTTTGGCTCCTTCCCTCAACGTGTCAGCAATGGAGATAATTCCCAGAAGACGACGGTCCGCTGCGATAAGAAGGGGGGTCATCCCTTCCGATTGCTTTGATTCCAAAAGCGCTCTTGCTGATTCCGGAATTTCAACCCCTTCGCCTTTCATCATTTCAGAACTTCCAACGATAATCGTCTTGGAATTCCACTGGACCTTCACGCCTTTCCCTCTGAAATTTTCAAAAGACTGGGGGTGGGGGACGCTCAGGCCCAACTCTTCTGCTTTCTCCGTGATGGCTCTCGCCAGGGGGTGTTCAGACCGTTTCTCCGCAATCGCGGCCCAATAAAGTACTTCTTTTCCATCCATTCCATCCAAAGCATTTATCTCAACGACTTTTGGTCTGCCATGGGTCAAGGTTCCGGTTTTATCCAACAAGAGGGTCTTCAATCTTCCCATCTGTTCCAGATAGGCACCGCCCTTGATGAGGATCCCCTGTCGGGCTGCATTTCCGATGGCTGCCACCACGGCTGTGGGTGTGCCCAGGACGAGTGCGCACGGGCAGGCCACGATGAGAATGGTGATGGCCCGAAGGATCTCCCCCGTGACAACAAAAGTGGCAAGGGCGATCAGGATGATGGCCGGGATGAAGTATCGCGAAAAGCGGTCCATCACCCTCTGGGTGGGCGATTTCTCCGCTTGGGCTTCCAAGATCAGACGTTTGATCTGAGCCAGCTTTGTATCCTCAGCCACCTGGGTGGCCTCGACTTCGCAAGAGCCTGACTCATTGAAGGTCCCGCAGTAAACCTTATCCCCCACCTCCTTTTCGACCGGGATCGACTCCCCGGTCAGCGTGGACTGATTGACCGAGCCACAGCCGGAGATAATTTTGCCATCCACCGGGATTCTTTCCCCGGGTCTGACAATGACCACCTCTTTGGGATTCACGTCCTCAATGGGAACCTGAACCTCTTTGTCCTCCCTTCTCACCCAGGCTGTTTTCGGAGAAAGTTGAATCAAGGAGGCAATAGCCTTCCGAGTCTTCCCCACGGTGACCCCTTCTAGGAATTCCCCTAAAAGCATGATGAAAATGACTGTTGCTGCCTCTCGATAGGCGCCTACTGCAGCAGCGGCAATAGCAGCAATGGAGACGAGGGTATCCACATTTAGATCGGGGATAAGGAGGGTTTTCACGGCGCTCTTCACAATGGGGTAACCGCCAAGAATCAGGGAAGCAATGGCAAGGGCAGTCGGGAGATGGAAGGGACCGAAACCGATCCACTTGAAAATCCATGAGAGGCCAAGCGTAACTCCTGAGAGACCCAGGAAGATAAAGGATCTTCTCTCCTTCCAGAAAGTCCGGGTTCGCTCTGCGAAGGTCTCCCTGACGGCATAACCGGGCTTGGTAATGGCCTTTTTGATCCGCTCTTCTTCTACCCGGTGGGGGTCGTAGTAAATGGTGGCTGACGAGAGGACATAACTGACCTCTGCGGAGAGGACACCGGGGACATGTTCCACCGAGCGTTCGATATTCAGCGCACAGTCACCACAGTGGATGTCCTCAATATTGACGATGATCTTCGACTTGCCTTCGAACTTCTTTTCTTCCATCGGTCACAAATACTCGCAAAGCGCAGAGAGCATAGCGCATAGGGTTAGAAAACTATTCTTCTATTTGCTATCTGCCATCTGCCTTCTGTAATTTGTCAGTCTCCCCAACTCCATAAACCTGTGTTGTGAAGGCTGTAATACTGGTCATTGAGCAGCTTCTCGTGGAGAGCCTCTTCACTCGCCAAGCGTTTATACATATCCCTTCCTCGGGGGTCCTCGGTCAACTCGGCCATGGACCGATAGTAGGCCTGCGCTTTCTTCTCTTCTCTTATGGCTATTTTCAATGCGTCCATGTCCGTCAACTGCTCCTGCCCCTTGGGTTTTTCCATCTTTAAGGAGATGGCCTTCTTTTTGAGAGAAGTTCCTTCGTAGAGAATCCATTCTCCTTTCTCCTGAAGGGATTTGAGGAGGTCCTTCAATTTTCGGTAATGGTTCATCTCAAATTCGGAGAGTTGTTGAAGCATCTCCCTCCCTTTTGGATTTCTCGTCTTCCTTGCAGCCTTTGAATAGGACTGAGCCGCATTGTTTTCGGCCTCCATGGCCACCTTGACAGCCTTGATATCCTCTCGACCCGTCCACGGCAAATCCTGCCCACAAGTCTTGCATGCGAGTTTCTTCTGCCTTTGGATGACGTCCACCACACTCTCAAAGCCCTGAAGTGTGATATCTGCCTCAGCACCGCATTGCTTGCACGTCAAGGTTTCTTTTTTACCATTCCCCATTCTTATCTCCTCTTCTATCCAAGGTTATTTGGCTAACGCCTCGATCATCTCCCTGCAGAAGGCGGGCAGATCATCGGGTTTCCTCGAGGTGATCAGGTTTCCGTCTCTGACGACCTCCTGATCCACATAGTTGGCTCCGGCGTTGATCAAGTCGTCCTTGATCGCGAAAAAACACGTCGCTTTTCTCCCCTTTAAAATTCCAGCAGAGACGAGCATCCAACCCGCATGACAGATGGCGGCAATGACCTTTCCCTTTTCGTGTGCCTCTCTAACGATGTTTACCATCTCCGGATAACGCCTCATCAGGTCCGGGGCGTAACCTCCGGGGATGACGACGCCGTCATATTTAGATATGTCAATTTTTTTTGCTTCTTGGCTCACTTCGACAGGATATCCATGTTTGCTGGTGTAGATCTTGCTGCTTCCCGTCCCGACAATCGTGACCTCGGCCCCCTCCTCTTTCAATCGATAGTAGGGAACCCAGAGCTCCAAATCCTCATAGTTATTCTCAGCCAGGAGAACGACTTTTTTCCCCTTAAGTTTCATGCCGCCTTCCTCCCTTCCTTCATTTCCTAACTAAATTGTTCCACATTCTGTTAGTCCCCCCCCTTTTTTGTTGGAGGCCGTATCGTAAGCGAACAGATTCCTCCGAACCTGGCCTCAGTCTTCGTAAAGATTGAGATCGTAACCCAACTGAATCGCCTTCAAATTCTCCTTGAGATAAGACTTGGGCAAAAGTTTTTCCAGCTGGATATGAGAGATGTCGAGATCGATCAGCCGAAAAAGTCTGCCAAGAGCGATCATGTTGCCGAAGATCGCCAGGCCGAACTTTTCAATCCCCAGCATTCCAAAAGGAACTTCCTCATCGGTGCAAAGCCCCGTATCGCAGATTGTCTTCTGGGCGACGAGCTGGTCTCCTTTTTCGTGGAGACGGATGAGAATATCTGCCTCGTCGATCATCGGATTTTCGATGGGCCTCTCATCATAAGTGAGGTAGGCGCTGATCCGGGTATTGCGAACCGAGGAATCGTAGTCAAAGAGGAGAGCGACCTCATAGCCCAACTCCTTCAGTGCCATCGCAAGAACATGGGAAATAACCCTGACCGATTGCCCCCCCACTCCCGTAAATACGATTCGTTTCATAAGAATCTTGCTACCCTCAAGTGTGTTTCTTTATGATTTCTTTTTCACTGCTTCCTGCATGAAGCGCTTCTGCGCGCAAGCACGGGAATGACACCCGCACACACCTGTGTGCTCATACCAGCCTCCCAACCGCTGGAAATTTAAAAACGAGATCTTCTCCGTGCGGTGCAACGTCAATATCTTTGGTCAGATCCTTACCCGCAATATGACATCGCATCCTTTTTTCTCCTTGGAAGAGAGGGCTTGAAGAAAGGTCGTAGACTTTTCCTTTATAGGCAATATAAATAGGTTTTCCTCCTGTGCCATCGAAGCGGTGGAGCTCCTCGAGGGTGAAAGGTTTCAAACTCGCCATCGGGATTTCAGGCTTTTCCTCCACCTTCTCTGCCGGAGGGACGACTTCTTCCTCCACTGCCCTGGCGATTCCCAGTTCATTCTCCCCGAGATGGTCTCTTTCGCCTTCGACGATGTGGAATCTTTCATCAAACCACTTGAACATCTGATGGGCTGTCTTGAAACCCAGCCTTCTACCGTTCAACTCAATGCAATCACTGACGATGTCCACAAAACTGAACCCCTTCCAAACAAGGGCCTCATGAATACACTTCTTGAAATGGTTGAGGTGGTACACCGTTGTCCTGGCATAAAAATAGGGGGCCTGCTGGGTGAGGAGGTGACCTAACCGAAGGGGTGAATAAGGTTCTCCGCGAGGCGAGGTGATGGTCTTCGTACCTCTTGGCGTGGTTGGTCCGGCTTGGCCGCCCGTCAATCCATAGATCTCGTTATCGTTACAAAAGACAGTAATGTCAGGATTTCGGCGGGAGGTATGGAGCAGGTGATTTCCCCCGATGCTTGTCAGATCGCCGTCTCCGGAGAGGACAATGACATTGAGATCTGGGCGGATGGTTTTGATGGTCTCAGCAGAAGTCAGCACCCGACCATGAGGAGTATGAACCGCATCTAAATTCATGTATCCGGACATTCTTCCTGAGCAGCCAATTCCCGAGACGGCGACCGTATTTTTGTCGCTCCAGCCGAGTTCCTTGACGGCCATGGCCACATTTTTTAATACGGCGCCAATGCCGCAACCCGGGCACCAGGTGTGAGGGAACCGCCTCAGCTTCAAGAGGTCTTTATAAGAGCGATCCATCACTTTGTCGTCCCCCTCAAACACTCCTCAATCTGACTCTGGATCCATCTGAGCTTGAACCCTCCTCCCAAGCAGGGGACTCTCATCACCTTTCGACAAATGGCGCATTCGACCCAGCTCGCATATTGCCCGTCGCTGCCTTCGACCACGATGATGTGCCGATAGGACCGGGTCACCTCGTTCAATTCTTTCTCCAGGACAGGATAGATCCGGATAGGTCGAAAAATGGAGAAGCGATCTTTTAAAGAAGAGATGACCCTCGATGTGATTCCAAAGGCAATGAGGAGGGTCTCGGAGCCCTTACGGGGAAGATATTCGAAGAGCGGATACTTCTCGGCAGCGCGGTCATGACGGTCTTTCAGCTCCCACAGCCATCTTCGGTAGATCTCCGGATCATTGGTCTTCACATTTCCCATCTTATCGTGGACCGTCCCGGTAAATAGCCTCTGGCCCCTGCCCAAGGATTCTTTTGACCGGGGCACGACTTCGGTGGCTGTATCTTCAAGATCGACGATTTCATACAGGTGGGAAAGAAAGGCGTCCGCCAGGAGGATGGTCGGCGAAAGGGATTCCTCGGCAGCGTTAAAGGCAATGGCCGTTAGTTGGAAACATTCCCTCACCGAATTGGGATAGAAGGCGATGGGATAATAATCTCCCGCGCTTCCCGCCTTGATTTGAAGAAGATCCGATTGAGCGGGCTGAGTGGGCATTCCGGTCGATGGACCCACTCTCATTGAATTGACGAAGACGCAGGGAGCCTCGACGACGTGGCCCCACCCCAGGGCCTCCTGCATTAGGGAGAACCCCGGTCCTGAGGTGGCGGAGAAAGACTTAGCCCCTGCCAATGAAGCAGAGATCGTGGCAATGGCCGCAGCAATTTCGTCCTCAGCCTGAAGAAAACGAAATTCCGGGTTTTCCTCTGAATAGAGGGCCGCCTGCTGTAATATCTCAGAGGTCGGACTGATGGGATAACCGGCAAAGTAACTGGCACCTGCCCGGACCGCTCCCTGGAAGATGGCTTCATTTCCAGAAACGAGTCGCTTCACTCTTTTCCCTTTTCATCCATCACCTCGATGGCGATGTCAGGACAATAGCGTTCGCACTGATAACAACGGATGCATCCCTCTTTCTCTGTGATCTCATTCCTCTCGAGGGAGAGGACTTGGACCGGACAGACCTCTACACAAAGAAGGCACCTTTTACAGTAGGTCTCATTCCAAAGCACATGGAGTCTCGGCTTCATGGATTCCGGACCAGTTTCCTTCCGGCTTCAAAGGCCTGCTGGAGCGCCTCCGGATGTTTTAAGATATCGCCCTTGGCCTCAACGCCCCGGAAGACCAGTTCACCCACATAGTCTGCGTTGAGCACATCAAAAAAATACTTTACCGTGAGGATGGCGCCTTCGAAAACCTTAGGTCCTTTGGTCGCTCCCACAGAAAGGAAGAAGCCCCTTCTCTTTTTTCCTTCTTTCCCTAAAGAAGGATCTTTGAGAAGATATTTTCTTGACCAGAGGGCTTGACTTCGATCAATGAGGGCCTTGGTCCAGGCGGTGACGCCGTAGAAAAAGATGGGCGAGGCGAGAATGACGACATCCGCCTCCAGCAGTTTGGGATAGATTTTTTGCATATCGTCCAAGACGACGCAATTCCCGGTGGTGTCACATCCATGGCATTCTTTGCAGGGGGTGATGGCGAAGTCGGAGAGATGAAGACGCGCCACCTTCGCTCCCTCTGTTTCGGCTCCCCGGAGGGCCTCTTCCAAAAGGAGCTCTGTATTGCCGCCTCTTCGCGGGCTGCCGAAGATTCCGAGAACGTTCACCCGAGCCTCCGATCTCCCTCGGCCGAGGCAGGCCAGGAGATCGAACCGAGATCTCTCAAACCATCCAATTGGGGCTGATCCATTCCTTTGTGCTGGATCAGTACCTTAAAGACTTCGCCCATTCCCATCTCCGGTTCGATCAGGTGCTTTAAGGAAAGCCTCAATTTTAGCCCGTCCAATTCAGACAGCTCCTTCCCTAAGGTCTCCATTTGTTCGAGGATACCAAGCCCGATGAGGAAGCGGTATTGCGGGACAAGGCCGGTGAAACGGAGGCCGACCTCTTCTCCTTTTCGAATCAAGCTGGTGAAGTTGACATGGGAGGTGATGTCCTGTTCGCCTAAGCGTTCATAAGGATTTCCTGAGGCCTCATGTTGAAAATAACAGAGGAGCGTTCCCTCGCGTCGATGGGGGGCATAAAGCTCCTCAGCGAGATAACCGTAATCGATCGTCAAGACGAATCCACGTTGTAAGCACCGAGCCACGTTTTCCATCCATTCCAATGCCGATAGATTCACCTCTGCCTTCTGGCCCTCGTGCAGAGCGATGCCCATAGAGCGGAAATAGGAGGCGATCCCGGGGCTTGACAGCTCTCCCCAATGTTCTTCAAATTGGCCGTTTCGGTGTGTGACATAGATTTCCCTCAACTTCCCTTGATCAAGGATAACTCTGTGAATAGGGAAGGCATCCACGAGTTCGTTGGAGAGGAAACATCCTTGAATCTGGACCTTTCCCTCTCCGAACAGTTTAGGGTCGATCCAAAAGACCCTTCCTTCCCTTTCTCTCTCAGAGAGCCTTTCCCTCTGCTCTTTTAAAAAAGGAGAGGAGGTTTCGATGAGGTGATACCGGAGACGTTGGTAGAAGTCCGGGGAGGTTTTTTCGACCCAATCTAAAATATCCTCGCAGAGAAATCCTCTGCCCCCTCCCATCTCCACCAGATCGAACTCTTCTCCTCCCAAGATCTCTGCCATCTGGAAGAGTTGTTTGGCGATCAAGTGTCCGAAAAGAGGGCTGACCGAGGGACTCGTATAGTAATCGCCCTGCGCTCCGGTCGTCACCCCTTTGGATTGGTAATAACCGTATTCAGGATGGTAAAGGCACCACTCCATAAATTGAGAAAAGGGGAGGGGACCCTTGTCGGTTTGAGAGAGAATAAACCTTCTCAGATTTTCTCCCCGGTTTCCTTTCCCTTCTTCCATATGCAAAGCAGCTCCCTGTTGTGGTATCCGGATTGAACCAACTCCCAGCCGTCCCTCCCTTTCTCACGAAAGAGATCTTCCAGCCATTGAATGCCGCCTGGAAAGACATCGTGGACAAAACAGAGGCCGTCCTGGTCGCATTCGATCGTTCGGTCCGTTTTCCCGGCCTGCCGCTCCGGCAGTCCGTGAATCGTAATCTGATACTCCCACTGGGTCATAGATCCTTCCTCTCTTTTGGTTATTCAGGGTTCTTCACCCTGCGTGAACCCTATATAAAGGATATTTTGAATTTCAAATGATGAAGCTCAAATGTCAAATCAAATGCAAAGCTCAAAGGAGATGCCGAAACAAGTTCGGCATGACCAATGTGTCATTCTGAACTCGTTTCAGAATCCCGTTTTTGAAATTTGACATTCATTTGAACTTGATTCACCTTCGGTTCATCACTTCGTGCGAGCCCTGACATTTGACATTGCTTTATTATGCCTACGCCTCGTAACTCAACACCCGGATCAATCCGATCGTAGCGCCCGTATTGTCCGTCGTCGTCGTATCGCTGACCGAGACAATCTTTTTGACTTTGTTCCCAGCGATAAAACGATTGACCTTGTCGTCCAAGACCTCCAACTCTCTTATCGTTTGGAAAATTTTTAGTTCTGTCGTAAACGTTTTGACTTTGTAACCCTTCTTCTCTCCCATTCTGAACATCCTTTCTTTTTCGCCCGTCTGCCTACGGCGGCCACGTGCAAGCGGGCCCTCGATCGGGGCGCGCCATTTTTATCGAATAGCGTCGGCAGCTACTGCTGACGGGACGTCGTTAGTCGCCACCGCGGTGTTTCAGCGGACCCTTCTCAAAGGCCTCATGGACCCAATTCAAGGCGGCGATCATTTTAGGAAACCCGATGGTGGTCAGCCCGAGAAGAACGGCATGGCGGATCTCCTCCGGGGTGACACCGATGGCCAGGGCCCTTCGGGCGTGAGACTTGATGGCGCCCTCTGATTCTGAACCGATAGCGATCCCGAGTTTGATCAGCCTCCGCGCCTTTTCGTTCAGAGGTCCGGAGGCATGACATTTCCTGGCGAGACGATCATACTCCTTTTCAACCTCCGGGAATTCTTTCGCCAGACGCTTGTAAGAAAAAGGCAGAAAATCCTTCTTTGGCATTTCCCCTCCTTTCTCCTTACAGGAAGGTAACGGAATGCTTATTCACCATGTGATGAGGAAAATAAGACTCTTTTGCCTTTCTCAAACCCTCCTCGCCCAAATCCTGTTCCCGATTGACATAGGTGTAACCTGACCATTCCTGTTCCAGAAAAGCCTGATTGATCGCCGGATAGAGTCCGTCGTAAGCCGGGTTTGCCTTTTCAATATGGATGACGACCGTTTCCGGGTTGAGCGGCTCTCCCAGCGTAAAGGCTTCCACTTTTTCGTCGATCAGGATCGCTCCTCCCTTCACTTCCAACTCCTCGAAATGGGTGAACGCCTCTTTGATGGCAACGGATTCGTTGTACAGACCCGGGCTGGCCTCGCAGTGCCGGAGATCACACCAGTCCGCTTCCAATTGAAGGCATTGCGGAACCCATTCGGGAGTGAGGGGGATATACCGATGAGAATATTTTTCCTGAAATTGTTTGATGTGATTCCTCTTCCGATGGTATTTTCTGCCCTTCAATTCGATCAGGTCTTCGGCGAGATAGACATAGTCGCATTGGCTTCGATCCAGCTCCGCTTTCATACCCGATGCCTTCCAATCGATCTGATCCACCCCTGTCTCGGGAACACGGGCAATCGTAGGAGCCGCTGCTTCTCGACGGAGATATTGCAGTAGAGCCTGATAACATTCTATCACATCTCCCTCTCCAATAGGGGGAAAGAAAAACGGACTTTCTCCCTTCTCTGAAAGGAGGCATAGGAAATTTCGAAAACGACTGATCTTGATCTGATAACAATCGCGCCAGACAAAAAGGTTGGTAAAGGTGAATTCTGAAATCTGGGGAGGGAATTGAGCGAAGACTTGATGGAAGAGAGGCTTGTCTTCGAGGGCCAAACCTCTGAACTGAGGAAACGCTGGCACACCACCCCATAATTCATCCATGATTAAATGGCTCCTCGCTCATTAGATATACTATCTACTTTCTATTCTATCAGAAACAGTTGATGTTGGGCCACAAAAAATCGAAACGGGTTTGTTTCGAACATTTCAAGTCTGGTCATTTGAGGTTGTTCGAATGGATCCCAGAGGGGTGCTTGGCCCGCGCTTTGGATTTAGAAATTTCTTACGCACACGATCGGGTCAAATGGTCGACCATCGTACAGACTTCCGTGAGATTAAAGGGCTTATGAATAAAACCATAAACGCCCGCATCGATGGCCTCTTTGAGGAAGGGGTCCCCCCTTTCAGAGACGATGAGAAGGATTCTTGGCCGGTTGGACTTCTGGATCTCGAACAACAGCCCCTTTTCTTTAACCCCGGGACTATCCGTGTTCAGGATGAGGATCCCGAAATGTTCTTTGGAAAGGTAAGGCTCGATCTGGTAACCGCTGTCTAACGTGATCACCCGGTGGCCTTCTCTCTCCAGGCATTCTCTTAAGTAACCTCGACTGGCAAGATCGTGGTCGACAATACAAATCTTACTTACCATCGTTATTCCCTTCCAAATGGAGTTCATTCAAGCAGTCTTCGGAAAGGAATATTACGTTTTCTGTTCGAGCCGATTCTCCAGGATGACCTTGTCAACGATCTCGCCGCAGAAAATGCATCTCCACCCGAAAAATTCCTCACAAAAGCCGTAGAATTTCTCGAATACCATCGTTCCTCCACACCGATAACACTTCATGATAGGACCTCCGTTTTTGAGCTGCCGGAGTCTTCAGCAATTTTTGTACCAAGGAAACTATTTTGTTAAAATATCAAGGTGTTATGAATTTATGGGAAATAGGAGATCGAAGAGAAACGCCATTTGGCAGAAAACTTTGTATAAATTTAAACTGCTGCGCCTTGTTGCTTCGTCATATTTATTAAAATATACTTCAATATTAATAAGTTAACTCTATGTATCTTTTTGGACTCTTTTCAATCACATTTATCCTTTTTTCAACCCATATCTCTTCATTTTTCCATAGAGGGTAGAACGATTAATGTTAAGTCTTTTCGCAGCCTTATGTTTATTCCAATTCGTTTCTTGCAGCGTTTTTGAAATCAGGTTCTTTTCGTAATCCTGAAGGGTTGCGAATTCCTGCGTGGGCAAAGGTCTCAAGAGAAGATATTGAGGAAGGTCTTTTAGCAAAATCTTTTCCTGTTTAGCGATGATGACCGCATGTTCAAGGACGTTTTCTAATTCACGCACGTTTCCAGGCCAGGAGTGGGCAAGGAGAATTTCCATGACTTCAGGAGAAAAACTGATCACCTCCTTTTTCCTTTCCTGGCTGAACTTTTGCAAGAAATAAGAGGCCAGCAGGGGGATATCATCTTTTCTCTCACGAAGGGGTGGGACGAAAATGGGAATGACGTTGAGTCGATAATAAAGGTCTTCCCTGAAAGTCCCCTTCTTCATCTCTTCAGTCAGATTCTTATTCGTCGCAGCAATCACCCTGACGTCGATCTCCAAGGTCTCCTCTCCCCCCACTCTCTCAAAACGGTGATCCTGCAAAACCCGGAGAAGCAGGATCTGGGTAGGAGGGGAAACCTCGCCAATCTCGTCGAGGAAGATCGTTCCTCCGTTGGCCATTTCAAAACGACCAGTCTTTCGCCGGATGGCGCCTGTGAAAGACCCTCTTTCATGACCGAAAAGCTCGCTTTCGAGAAGGTTCTGAGAATACGCGGAGCAATTGGCGACGACAAAGGGTTTGTTTTTTCGATAGCTGTTAAAATGAATGGCTCTGGCGATCAATTCCTTTCCGGTGCCGCTTTCACCCTGAATGAGGACGGTGGAATCCGTGTCGGCAATGTCCGAGATCAATTCAAAGATCTCTTGCATCCTGGCATTCTTTCCCAGGATGTTTCCGAAACTGTATCGCTTCTCCAATGCCTGGGTGAGCAGAATATTTTTGTCCTTCTCTTTTTTCAGCTCGTCATGCAGATCTTTTATCCGAAGCATCACCCTCACCTTGGCCAGCAATTCTTCGTTGATAAAGGGCTTGGTGAGGTAGTCGTCGGCTCCCAGGTTGAGGCTGTTGATCTTGTCTTGAAGGCTTGACCGTACGGTGAGAATGATCACCGGAATGAATTTTAGTTTCTCGTCCTCTTTGATTTTGAGACAGAGATCCCTTCCATCCGTATCGCCCAGCAGAATATCGAGGAGGATGAGATCGACGGGCGTCTCTGTTTCCGAAACCTTCTGACTTTCCGTCTCTAAGATTCTCATCGCCTCATCTCCGGAGAAAGCCGGGAGGACTTGATATCCCTCCGAGTCCAAGAGCGCGGTGATCATCTCCACGGTATCCTTCTCGTCATCGACAACCAGTATTTTTTTCATCTCTCTATCTTACATCCCTGTTCCGGATACCCTAATCGTACCGTTACGTTAACCCAACACACTATCGCTGAAAGATTATTGAATGTCAATTGCCGTCCGGGGTCAAATCCCGGATTTAGAGAAGGGAACGCAATGAGGATTTCCTAAATCGGGACTTGGTGGTGGCATTTCCCCGCTATAGTGAACCCCGTTAGAAAAGGCAGGCCTTTGTCCGCGCCCCAAGGAGTTGATGCCTTCATTTGCCCAGGATAAATGCCGGGGTTTTCTAACGGGGTAAATTGACAAAAAATTCTCCAGATATTAGATAATATACTAATATACGGAAAGCAGAGGGTGGAATGGAATATCGGCTATTTGAGACTGATCACGGCACGCGGATCAGAGGACATCTTCGATCTCTTCTCATTGGAATCTTAGGGTTGCTATTCTTAACGTTCTTTTTTTCGGCTTGCTCCGATGACAAATCCAAAAGGCCTGCCTCCGCTCCCGTACCGGTTACCGTGGACACCGCCGTCCAGAAGACAGTTCCTGTGCAGCTTCGCGCCATCGGGAACGTGGAGGCCTATTCGACGGTTACGGTCAAGTCCAAGGTGGGGGGAGAATTGGTTCGGGTCCATTTCACAGAGGGGCAGGATGTGAAAAAGGGAAGCCTTTTGTTTACCATCGATCCCCGTCCCTATGAGGCGGCCCTCAAACAGGCGGAGGCAAATCTCGAAAGGGACGTAGCTCAGGCGAAACATGCTCGAGAGGATGCCCGCCGTTATGAATCCTTAATTCAGAAGGGAGTAGTCCCCCAGCAACAGTATGACAAATTTAGTACTGATGCGGACGCCCTCGAGGCCACGGTGCTCGCGGACAGGGCAGCCGTGGATAATGCAAAAATTCAATTAGGTTACTGTACGATATATTCGCCCATCGATGGCCGTACGGGCAGTCTGATCGTTAAGCAAGGGAATATCATCAAGGCGGAGGATATCAACCTGGTCGTGATCAATCAAATCGTTCCGATCGACGTGGTTTTTTCTGTTCCAGAGCAGTTCTTATCAGAGATTAAAAAATACATGGCCTTGGGGAAACTTCAGGTGGAAGCTCTCATCCCCGTGGATCAGAACCGTCCGGAAAGAGGGGTCATTACTTTTATAGACAATGCCGTCGATACGAATACCGGGACCATACGGCTCAAAGGGACCTTTGCCAACACAGATAGGCGGCTCTGGCCAGGGCAGTTTGTTAATGTCACCCTGACACTGACGACACAGCCCAATGCGATTCTCATTCCGTCCCAGGCGGTCCAGGCCGGGCAGGAAGGCCAGTACGTCTTCGTGATCAAGCCCGACTTCACCGCGGAACAGCGTCCCGTCGTTACCGGTCGGACCCTCAATAACAAAACGGTCGTTGAGAAGGGGGTTCAGGCCGGTGAGAGGGTTGTGACGGACGGCCAGCTTCAGCTTGTGCCGGGCACCAAAGTAGAAGTGAAGACCCGTCCTGCCGGTCCGGGGCAAGGTTCATGAGCATCTCAGAATTCTTTATCCGCCGTCCTGTCACGACAAGCCTCCTCATGCTGGCTATTCTCTTTTTTGGCATGGCAGGATATCGTCTCCTTCCTGTGAGCGATCTCCCGAACGTCGATTTTCCAACCATTCTCGTCGAAATCGACTTTCCGGGGGCCAACCCCGAAACCATGGCCTCAGCGGTAGCGACTCCTCTGGAGAAGGAGTTTTCGACCATTGCGGGCCTCGATTCGATGAGCTCTACCAACGCCCTGGGAATCTCCCTGATCACCCTCCAATTCAACCTGAGTCGCAATATCGACGCCGCTGCGCAGGATGGTTCAGGCAGCGATGACGAAAGCGTCGAGACAGCTTCCGCAGAATATGCCTTATCCGCCGTTCTATCGGAGGGTCAATCCCGCGGACCAGCCTATTCTCTACCTGTCGTTGAGCTCTCCGACCCTTCCCCTTTACGCGGTGGATGAGTATGCAGAGACCTTGATGGCCCAGCGCATTTCGATGATCAGCGGCGTGGCCCAGGTCCTGGTCTACGGTTCGCAGAAGTACGCCGTCCGGGCCCAGCTCGACCCCAATGCCCTTGCCAGCAGAAAGATCGGAATCGACGAGGTCTCCAGTGCCGTACAAAAAGGGAACGTGAACCTTCCCACCGGCGCGTTGTGGGGAGCCCACCACGCCTATACCGTGCAGGCCAGCGGACAGTTGAACAACGCCAAAGCCTATGAACCCGTGATCGTGGCTTACCGCAACGGGTCACCCGTCCGCCTCAAAGACCTTGGACGAGTGATCGACAGCGTGGAAAATGATAAGGTGGCAAGCTGGTACAATAATGTGAGGGCGATCATCCTGGCCATCCAGCGCCAACCCGGTACGAATACGGTGGAGGTGGTCGATTCCATCAAGCAACTCCTTCCCACGTTTCGGGTCCAGATGCCCGCCTCGGTAAAGCTCGACACCCTCTACGACCGTTCCGTATCGATCCGCGATTCGGTGAACGATGTGAAGTTCACTTTATTTCTCGCGCTCTGTTTAGTGGTTCTGGTGATTTTCCTGTTTCTCCGCAACGTCTCCGCCACATTGATCCCGAGCCTGGCGCTTCCCATGTCCATCGTGGGGACCTTTGCAGTGATGTACCTTTTGGATTACAGCCTTGACAACCTCTCGCTGATGGCCCTCACCCTCTCCGTGGGCTTCGTGGTCGACGATGCCATCGTGATGTTGGAAAACATCGTGCGCCATCTGGAGATGGGGGAGGGAACGTTCGAAGCCGCCCTCAACGGGTCGAAGGAGATCGGCTTCACGATCGTCTCCATGACCCTTTCTCTTGTCGCGGTCTTTATCCCCGTCCTGTTGATGGGGGGGATTGTCGGAAGGCTGCTCCACGAGTTCGCGGTCACGATCGGGATGGCCATCCTGGTCTCCGGCTTTGTCTCGCTGAGCCTCACCCCGATGCTTTGCAGCAGGTTTCTTCGCCCTTCCAAAGAAGCCCATCACGGCAAACTCTATGCAGTCTCGGAGCGATTTTTCGATGGGATGCTCTTTGCCTACGATCAGAGCCTCAAGATCGTCCTCCGGCACCGGCGAGCCACGTTCCTTGTCTCAAACGTCATTCTCGCGTTGACCATCTATCTTTTCATTATCATGCCGAAAGGATTTCTTCCGAACGAGGATACCGGCCAGATATTCGGATTCACCGAGGCCATACAGGGGATCTCTTTCGACTCCATGGTAAGCCATCAAAAGGAGCTGGCTGCCATCATTAAACAGGATCCCAATGTCCAGTCGTTCATGTCGACGGTGGGGGTAAGCGGCATCAACGTATCCATCAACACCGGCCGCGTTTTCATGAATTTGAAGCCTCGCTCCGAGCGCCGGTTGAGCGCAGAGGAGATCATCCAGCGGTTCCGGCCGAGGCTGGCCACGGTTCCCGGAACCAGGGTCTTCTTGCAAGTTCCTCCCCCGATCCGGATTGGAGGAATGCTTACAAAAAGCCAGTACCAGTTCACGCTCCAGAGCCCTGACGTCAAGGAGCTGTACAAGTATGCCGGTTTGCTCGAAGGAAAGATGCGCGAATTACCGGGGTTTCAGGACGTGACCAGCGACCTCCAGATTACGAACCCTCAGGTAAATGTCGAAATCGACAGGGACAAGGCTTCTGCCCTGAACGTGACCGCGGAGCAGGTGGAAGATGCTCTCTACACTTCCTACGGATCCCGGCAGATCTCCACCATCCTGGCTCCGAATAACGAATATCAGGTGATCATGGAGCTCGAGCCGAAGCACCAGCTCGACCCTTCGGCTTTGGCCATGCTTTATATCCGCTCGTCCAGCGGCCAGCTTGTCCCTTTGAATGCCGTCGCCGGCCTCACCCGGAGTGTGGGGCCCCTCACGATCAATCACCTGGGACAGCTTCCTGCCGTCACCCTTTCGTTCAATCTCAAACCCGGTGTCTCAATCGGAGATGCCGTCAACGCGGTTCATAAACTGGCGGAAACGACGATTCCAAAGTCGATCAGCATGAGTTTTCAGGGGACGGCGCAGGCCTTTGAATCGTCGATGCGCGGTCTCGGCCTCCTGTTGTTGATGGCCATTTTAGTCATTTACATCGTTCTGGGTATTCTCTACGAGAGCTTTATCCACCCCCTGACCATTCTTTCAGGTCTTCCCTCTGCCGGGGTCGGCGCCCTGTTGACGTTGATGATCTTCCATGCCGACCTGAACGTCTATGCCTTTGTCGGAATCATCATGCTGATCGGCATCGTCAAGAAG
>DBZJ01000226.1:0-20371 GCA_002311635.1 Syntrophaceae bacterium UBA1163 | reverse complement strand
AACGCCATCATGATGATCGATTTTGCCCTGACCGCTGAGCGAAAAGAGGGGAAAAGCCCTGCAGAGGCAATCTACCAAGGCTGCCTCATCCGATTCCGTCCGATCATGATGACCACGATGGCGGCTCTCATGGCCACCCTGCCGATCGCCCTTGGCTATGGGGCGGGCGGAGAATCGCGGAAGCCCCTCGGACTCGCCGTGGTCGGTGGATTAGTTTTTTCCCAACTCATCACCCTCTATATCACCCCTGTCATATACATTTACCTTGGGGCAGCGCAGGACAAGCTGAAGCGCTGGCGCCATAAGACATAGACGCGCCCGCCTTGACAAGCCTACGGCGAGGCAGGCCCGCCTCGCCGAGGGCCCTCGGCTTCGCCGAGAGGCGAGCTCATCGAGGCAGGGGGACGCGGAGACGCGCTTGCGCGCCGCGATAGCAGAGTTCAACCTCGGAATTCGGCGGGTCCGGGCCCAAGAGAAGAATACCGTACTCCTATCGAAAAAATACAAAAGACACCCTATTCCCTCGCCATCCGGGTTTTGATAGTATAAGAGTTATAGCCGGAAAGCTCTGCGGACGGAGGCAGAGATGAAAAACATGATTTCCAATTCGAAGCTTGAGAAGAACGTGAGGATCTTCGATGATGAAAAGCAGATGTTGAAATTCATGATAGAAAAATGGGAGAATATTTCACACGAACGGATTGAAAGAAGAGGATATTTCACCGTAGCGCTCTCAGGAGGCAAAACGCCCATCGTGTTTTATCAGAAGCTGGCTGAATGGGATAATAAATCCTTCTGGAAGAGGACGCATGTCTTTCTTGTCGATGAGAGGTTTGTCCCGTTTGAGGATGAGGACAGTAACTACAGGATGTTGAGGGAGGCACTTTTAGGAAAAATTCCTGTTCCTCAAGAAAATATCCATCCCATCCCCACAGAGAAAGTGAGCCTGGAGGTTTCGGTAAGGGAATATGAGAAGGATCTGGAGAGCTTTTTCAAAGTCTCAAAAGGTCAATTCCCTAACTTCGATCTTATCCTTTTGGGCATCGGAGAAGACGGTCACACCGCTTCGCTTTTTCCGGGCGGCAAAGCCTTGAGCGAGCGCAATCACCTGACCGCTGCCGTGGTGGTTGACGAGACGAGGCACGATCGGATCACGCTGACCCTGCCGGTCATCAATCACGCGGAGCATGTCATTTTTTTTGTGACAGGGGCGAACAAGGCGCCTGTCCTGAAGAAGATCATCGCCGGGGACGCCTCGCTGCCGGCATCGCTGGTCCAGCCGCGAAGCGGAAAGCTTCTGTTTGTGATCGACCGGGAAGCAAGCTCCCAGCTCTACGCATAAAGAGAGTTTCTAATAATTACCCATTTGTCACTCCCGCGCACGCGGGAGTCCAGTATTGTTAGAGGTTTCTGGATTCTTGCTTTCGCAGGAATGACATTTTTGGGGGCAGCCTAAAGGCTTACTGGTACAGAGATTTGTCATCGAAGCAAAAGAAACCGAAAAATGGTATAAGCCAAATAAGCGGAAACCGCAGGAGGAGGCTCTATGAAACGCAAAGATCTTAAGGCGAGAATATTCTTGGACGGAGGAGATCCCGATGAGACGCGGAAGGCCATGGGCCTCCTCGGATTCCTTGACGGACAGACAACGAACCCGACCCTCATCTCGAAAAATCCCAGAGCCCGCGCCCGCCTTGAGAAGGGAGAAAAATTCACCAGAGAAGAGATCATCGATTTTTATCACGAAACAGTAAAAGAAATTTCCAAACTGATCCCTCAGGGGTCGGTTTCCGTTGAGGTCTACTCGGATCTTTCAACCCTTGCTGAACCGATGTTGAAGCAGGCCAAGGAGATGTTTTCCTGGATTCCGAATGCCCATATCAAATTTCCCACATCCCGGGAGGGACTGAAGGCAGCAGAGCAAGCGGTCAAGAGCGGATTTCGCGTCAACCTGACACTTTGTTTTACCCAGGAGCAGGCGGCGGCGGTTTACGCAGCTACCAGGGGTGCCAAAAAGGGCGATGTCTTTGTCTCTCCTTTTATCGGCCGGCTGGACGATAGGGGAGAAAATGGAATGGATCTGATTTCCAATATACTTAAGATGTATCAAAAAGGTGACGGGCACGTGGAGCTCTTAACGGCCAGTGTAAGAAAAGCAGATCATCTCCTCTATGCCCTCAAGCTTGGTTCAGACATCATCACCGTTCCGTTCAATGTTCTGAAAGAATGGGGCGAGAAGGGAATGCCGATGCCCAAGAGCGACTATGTCTACGATTCGGGAAGCTTAAAGGCCATCCCCTTCAAAGAGATCGATCTTGCGAAAAACTGGGAAACCTACGATATCCGCCACGAGTTGACGGATAAGGGGATGGAGCGATTTTCCGCCGATTGGAACGCCCTAATAAAAGCATAAACCGCATAGCGCATGGAGCATAGAGTTTTACGCTATGCGCTATGCTCTCTGCTCTACGCCTGTTAGTGCTATGCCCTATGCGCTCTGCTCTGTGCCTGCTGGTTTTTAGCTGGTTTGACACGGCGGGATCTTTTCGGCAAGTTTTTTCTTCTTCGCCGGTGTGAGTTCCTCTTCGATCTCCCAGTCCTTCTTGGCAGAGGCATCCTGTGCCTTGATGAGAAGCCAGTCCTTGCCGCTCCCTCTGCCTTTCATCAGGATGAGGGCGAAGCCACCCTTTAATTTCTTTCCTTTTAGGGTAAAACTCAGCCTTCCCTTTTTGAGAGCGGATTCCGGATCTCCCTCCGGTTGAAACTCGCCTTCGTCCCAGATCAGGACCGGTCCGGCTCCGTATTGCCCCTGGGGAATCACTCCCTCAAACTCGCCATATTCAAGAGGATGATCGTCCACCATCACCGCGAGCCGCTTATCCGCCGGGTTCATCGAAGGGCCCTTGGGAATGGCCCATGATTTGAGGACCCCGGCGATCTCCATTCGAAAATCATAATGGAGACGGGTGGCATGGTGCTCATGGACGACAAATCTCATACAGGTCCTCTCTTTCTTTTGTCTCTCAAGAGGAGAAAGAATGCCTTTCTTTCTCTTGAGAGCTATTCCATCCTTTCCAGCATCTTCTGAAGGGGCCTTACCATTTGCTCCTTGATCTTCTTGCGATAGATTTCCTTTCTCATCGCCGGAATTTTAGTAAGAAGGATTAATATGGAATTGATCAGGCGGGATTTGTATTTCCGCTGGGGAAAATCATAGAGACCATGTTCTTTATAGAACCGATGATCTGCCTGGAAGGGAAACCGGAGTTTACCCCAAACATCATCCCTGAGAACTTTCATCCCACCCACACTGAGAAACGTCTTGGTTTTAATATAGCTCTTCCCGGCAAGATGAACGACCCGCTCCGCCAGAGATTGGAGCCGCGCATCTAATTCTTTTGCATGATCCTCTTCATCGGTAACGATGTCGACCAGGTTGGCCTGTTGCCATTCGGTATAGGCTTCTACGATCTGCCGGAGGTTGGGGATCTGTCTCAAAGGGCCAGAAACGATGAATCCGACCTGTTTTCCCGTAAGGGAAGGGGTGTGCGTATGAAAGAAGCTCCTGTCGAAGAACATTTTCCATCTGGAGGATAAATACCTGTCCTGAATCGTCCCCGCGAAAATGAGGATATCCGCCGTTTTCACCCGATCTTTATAAAATCGAACATATTCATCCTGATCCCCGTAGGAACACTGATAATCATAGCCGCACTGAATACAGCCCAGGCACCCCCCCTTGATGTCAAGTTGGCGGAGGTTGGCCACACTCACCTCTTCCACAAAGGAGTTTCTGAATCTTTCGATCATCTTGCCCAAATTGGTGTCAGGCTCTTTGAGGTCCGCAAGGACCAGCGCCCTTTTCCCTTGGAGGCTTACCCTCTGTCCCGCAGGACCCGGAATATAATCAAACGTTCGACCGAGGATCGGTGAGAATTTTTTTGCCGTGGGAGCATGGGATTGAATCCCTTCGAAAAATTCGGAGGCAAAAAGGCTACATCTTTCTCTCTCCTTCCCATGCATCAGGTCATACATGGCGGCCGAAAAAGACCCTAAATATTTCATATCCAGATCGTCGCAAATCGCATTCATGTAATTGTGAGCGGTGTGGTCGAAGAAATGAACAGAGGTGGATAACGCGGCGGTATATTTATTCCTAAAAACGTCCTGCGTCCCCCTTTCCCAGATGAGCTCGATGAACCGCTTATACTGGGAGGGGACAAGGAGATAATAGAGGGGGAACGCCCAGAGCACCCCGTCAGAAGACCTCACTTCATCCATGATCTCTTGAAAGGCCGCTGTGTCTTTTTCGATCTTTTTGATTTGGGAGGCGATGTTCAGGATTTTCAATTCGTGATGGGGAAACTTCTTCTGGATAAAATTCACATACTGCATGGTCACACTCAGGTTTCCCTTTGGACTTCCGTTCAGGACAGTAATTTTCATTGCAACAAGCTCCTTTCAAATGATCGACTCATCTTTGTCTCAATCCCCTCGGACCAACTTCTTCGTCAATTTCTTAGGAGGGGACACCGGTTCCTTCCGAGAAGACTCTTTTTTCCCCTTCCCTTCGATTTGCTTTAGCGCTTTATCACACCATTCCAAAACCATTCGATCAACCTTTCTGCCGTAATCCAGTGTCAAGCGCCAGTAAAGGGCATCCTTAAAAGCCCCCGTGGCATGCGCATATTGCTTAATCACCGAAGGGACTTCCTTTTCATACCTTTGCAATAGATTCGCGTGATATTCCCGCCATGCCCGCAGGTGAGCAGCAAACTGAGATGGGTTCATTTGACTGCCGAAGAAAATCTTGATCAGCATGGCGTTGCGGGTTTCTGGCACTTCTGTTGGTTCGGCCAGCCAGCGTTTGAATTCTTCCTGCCCGGCCTTCGTGATCGTGTAAACGTTGCGACTCGGTTTGCCATTCTGATGCTTCACCGTCAAGGTTAACCACCCTCCTTTCTCCATCTGGGTGAGGGTCCGATAAATTTGCGGCAACGTGGCATTCCAAAAAAAATGAATGGACTTGTCAAACGTAGCCTTCAGTTCATACCCGGTGGTGGGCTGGTAATTGATTAAACCCAATAAAGCGTGGGACAGGGACACGGGTTTCGCTCCTTATAAAATTTAGTTTATATATAACTGTGCATATATTAGCCTATGAATTTATCCCTGTCAAGCGAATGTTTAGAGGCTACGCTTTCCTTTTAAAGCAACCAGAATTCCAGCAAAGATCGAGATTCCCCCAAGGATCTTCCAGGCCGTCAGCCCTTCACCCAAGATAAAGTAAGCTAAAATCGTGGACCCGATGGGCTCTCCCAAAATTGCAACGGCTACCATGGATGCCGGAAGGTACTTCAGGGCCCAATTGAAGGTGGTGTGGCCAATCAATTGGGGGACCAGGGCGAGGAGAAAGAAATAGAAATAGGTAGAAGACGAATATCCGAAAAAAGGCTCTTTAAAAATGAGGGAAAAGAGAATTAAGATCAATCCAGCCATGGAATAGACGGGGAAGATATAAGAGAAAAGATCCTGATCCTTCCTCACCTTTCTTCCCACAAGAAGGTATCCCGATGCAGCGATAGCGCCCAGTAGCGCCAATCCATCTCCCATCAAAGCCTCTCTCGAAAGGGCCATGTCTCCATAGCTGATCAACCCACTCCCCAAAACCGAGAGAGCGATCCCTATGATTAAATTCAACGCAAGTCGTTCTTTTAAAAAGAGCAAGCCTCCTACCCCGACAAAAATGGGATGGGTGGTGACTAAGACCACTGAACTGGCCACAGAGGTGTATTTCAGAGAGGTTATCCAGAGGGCAAAGTGGAGGCTTAGGAGGAGGCCGGAGAGAAGAAGCCATCCCAATGCGTTCCTCTCCCATCCTCTCCAGGTTTTCTTATAATAAGCGAAAGGGGATAGCATTAGCGAAGCGAGAATGAGCCGGTACGTGGCGATGATCAGCACCGGCGCATCGCAGAGCTTGATAAAAATCGAAGCCGTAGAGATCGCGATGATTCCGATGGGGAGGAATGTATAAAGGCGAAACATCCCGGTTAATTTATATCAATTCGGAGAGATCTTCAAGCTGGGGTGTTTGGCAAAACCTTCTTGCGCTATGCTCCATGCGCTCTGCTCTATGCGGCCTAGGCGATGCGGCCTAGCGAAATTGACACGTGGATGAAAAGATGGTACTTTTGGATGGCCTCCGCGAACTGACCGGTGAAAAGAATTTTCAGGAGTGCGGAGAAATAAAGGATTGAGACGCCAAAGGCTACGGGGTGAGCGCCGTCGGTAAGACATTGAAAGAAGAAGTTCTCTATGTCGAAGAAATTACACCTTATTTCGATCCTATTACTCGTTGTCTCCCCAACCCTCTCCTTTGCCCAGGCAAAACTCTCTAAACAGAGCATAAGCAGAATCGGCGTGACCCAAACCGCTTGCAACCCGGACTTCGATGCAGACGCCAAAGGGTTTGAGAAGGCCCTGGCCGAGGCCGGGTTCAAAGAGGGCAGCCGTGTCATTTATGACCGACAAAATGCTCAGGGAGATGTCAATCATACCCGGAGCATTGCCCACAAGTTCTTAAATGCCGATCTGGACGTGATCCACAGCATCGCCACCCCCTCTTCGCGGGCGGTGATAAAGGTCATCGCAGATATCCCTATCGTCTTCTCCTCGGTGACGGAGCCTGTTTATGCCGGACTCATACCCAAAGGGAGTGCTGTTGGGACAGGGACCGGGACCAATGTCACGGGCGTCAGCGATCGTTGGCCAGTGGCTCTGCAATTGGAGATGTACACCCGATTTTTTCCCAGGGCGAAACGATGGGGAACGATTTACAATGCAGGAAATCCCAGGTCTGTTCTTTATATCAAAGAGCTGCGGGAGGCTGCCAAGAGATTGAAAGTCGAACTGATCGAAGTGACGACTTCAAGCGGTGACGAGATCCTGCCAGCCGCTGAATTTCTCGCAAGGAAGGCCCAGATCATTTACATCACCTATGATCATATCGCCCTCTCTTCTTTTGATACGATCGTGAAGGTCTGTAACGAAAAGAAGATCCCTCTCTTCGGCGGCGATCTCGGTTGCGTCACAAGAGGGGCGATGGCCGCTTATGGATGGGATTATTTTCAAATCGGCTATTCTGCGGGCAGGAAGGCGGTTCGGATCTTGAAGGGGGAAAAACCGGGAGACATCCCCTGGGAGCTTGGAGGGAAAGTGGTTCTTTTGATCAACGAGAAAGCCGCAAAGGCCCAGGGGGCCATTGTCCCCCCGGAGCTGCTGAAAAAAGCAGATAAGATCGTTCGGGAATAAACCGTGCACGAAGCTCCAGTGACCCCAATAAATTCTGGCCAAAGATATTAGGAATTTCCTCTACATATTCCCTCCCCCTTCGATGGGGGAGGGTCCGGGTGGGGGTGGACAAAATCGATTGGCTCCCCCTCCCCTTCATCCCCTCCCACGGCGGGGAGGGGGGCTTTTAGAAAATTCTTCCGAAGCGCTAGAGATAAATTCTCAGACTCCAATGTGTGTTAGTATTTAATAGTGAAAATGTTTTGGATTATGTTTGATGGGGATTTGGTTTTTGAAGTTTATTTCTTGGGGTGAATGGCTTGATGATCTGGCGTCCTTCATGTCAATAATTATTCCGTTCTACGAGGAGCACCCATGATCTCAATCGATTTGAAACGATGCACTTTATGCGGCCTCTGCGTTCCGGTCTGTGTCAGACGAATATTGGAAGAGGGGGATAAGGGGGTCGTGGTCACGGACCCGGAGCTGTGTATCGATTGCGGGCATTGCAAGGCCGTTTGTCCCACGGATGCGCCGGGCCTCTCTCATCTCGACGAGACGGAATTCGAACCCGTTGCGAACGCGGATAAACTCCCCGATCCATCCGAGTTTCTCAGATTTCTTCGTCGCCGTCGGAGCACAAGGGTTTACAAGGACAAGCCGGTTGAAATTGAAAAACTGAGAATGATCCTGGAGGCAGGCCGATTTGCCCCAACGGGAGGAAATCGGCAGCCCTGCGAATGCATTGTCGTTCGAGGGCGAGAACTTTTGGATCAGGTGCGCTCGTTGGCCATTCAGACCTTACAGAAACTGGGGGAAGCGGCGAAAGAAGCCTTCCGCAGGCATGATCAATTAAAAGAGCCTTTGCCGGAGGAATTCATTCCCCTCCAAAATTATCCGCCGGTTTGGGAACGGATGGCAAGGAAATGGGAGGAGGGAATAGACCTGCTCTTCTATCATGCCCCGGCGTTGATCCTGATCCGCACAAAGCGGGGAGCGACGACGTCTGCTGACGTCGATGCGGGTCTTTCGGCAATGCAAATGGTCTTGATGGCCGAGACCATGGGTCTGGGAACCTGTCTCAACGGTTTTCTGGTGACCGCAATCAAGCGTTCGGAAGAGTTGAGAAAGGTTTTGAACATCTCTGACGATCATCAGGTTCACGTGACATTCACCGTTGGATATCCGGATGTCGAGTTTCTGAGACTCGTGGCCCGGAATCCGGTCAATGTGAAATGGATTGGAGACGAACGATGACGGCTTCGAATCTTCCGAGTCTCACTTACAAATGGTTCCGTTTTGACGACCAGGGGATTAAGAAGTGGTGGGGAAAAGACTATCTGATCCGATGGGATGATGTCACCTCTGAGAAGACTGTTATCGTCAGAGCGCGAAACGCAAAGTATTATCAGACCCGAATCGAGACAAAAGCAAAGAAGTCCATATCCTTCAATTGCATTCATTACTTCTCCTCCTTTTCAAAATTGCCTTCCTACAGCGAAGTTCTAGGCCTCGTCGCGGGAAAAGTCGCGGAGCCTTTTGTATGTGATAAAACAAAGTTCGTTGCCAGATGGGGGAAGGATATTAGGTCGATCAAGAAGCTTCGGAGGGCGACGAAGGGTCAGATTCCTAATATCGAAGATTTGAAGTCTCTTGGAAACCTCTATCTGGTCCGATTCAATTTCTGGAGGGCAAGAAGGACCTTCCGTAAAATACTTGAGTTTAACCCGAGCGACACCGGTGCGTTGGAGGGTCTTGCGTTAGCGGATATGGATTTACAAAAGGGTCCTTCCAAAATCATTCCGCAGTACGAGCATCTTGTGGCACTTGACCCGAATCACGTAGGCTACCTACGCCGGCTTACGACGCTCATGCTCGATACGGACGATCCGCAGGCAGAGAATTATGCCACACGTCTGGTCAATCTCAATCCCGGAGAGGTTCAGGGGAGATTGTCGCTCGCGTTTTACAATTTCAGAAAGGGTCTCTTTTCAGAGGCGAAGACAATATTTCAGACGGTGGAAACGATTGCAAAGGATACGAGGGTAAAAGAGTATGCCCGGAAGCAGATCGGCTATATCGAAAGATACGAGATGGATTCGACGTTTAGAAAGAAAGAAGAGGTGAAGAGGATCGGCCGGAAAGTATTGGGAGTGATCCTGGCCTATCTAGTGCCGGTGATCGTAGTATTGCTTCTCTTACTCCGCATCGCTCGAAGAATATTTAAATTGTAAAAAAGAATGGAATAAGCTTCACCAGAACAGTTATGACAAAATCCCTCCAAATATCGGACAGCCTGTTTTCAATTTGCCGAAGGATTCCCGAATGAACAAATGGTCGTGACAGTGTCACGACCATTGCGTTAGAGTCATTCCTTGAGATGGCTCGTCTCAAAGATGAGCTGCAAACTTGAAACCGCAATTTGCGCCGGGAAAGGGTATTGCATTTTTTTCTGAATTCTGATATTCTGAATTCAGAAAAAAATGCGGAGGTGCCAAGTGCAAAGCGTCAGATCGATCACGGCAGCAATCAAGTCCCGTGGGCAACTCACCATTCCGAAGAAAATCAGGGTGAGGAGTCATCTGGAAGAGGGGCAGATCGTTTCGATCATTCCGGTGGGAGATTCGGTCATTATTACTCCGAGACGCCTTGAACTGGATGAGGCGAGAAGAGAGATCAGGAGAATCCTGAGAGGAACGGGAATTTCCCCGGAGGAGCTTCTGGCAGGGCTTAAAGAAGAACGGGAAAAGCTATATCAAGAGACTTATGGGAAAAAAAGTCGTTAGGGTTTTCCTCGATTCGAACGTAATCCTGTCAGGTCTTCTCTCTGAGAGGGGCGCACCGCGCATCCTCCTCGACCTGCTTAGCCTCAAGCTGCCATTTCTCATCGGCTCGACGGGCAGATACAACTTGATTGAGATCGAGCGGAATCTGAGGAAGAAAATGCCCGGTCTGCTCTCCGTGTACAAAGCCTATCTCCCGAGGCTTAATCTAAAGGTTATCCCTCTCCCTCGCCCCGAGGGCGTGAGAGACTTTTCCGGGCAGGTTGCGGACAAAGACATTCCAGTCCTTATTTCGGCGATCCGGAGTGGAGCGGATTTCTTAGTGACTGGCGATAAACAGCACTTTGGAAAAATAAAGGAACCCGGCGAATATCCATTTCGCGTGGTGACCCCTTCAGAATTTATCGACTCAATCCTTCCAGAGATTCTAAAAGAGTTCGGAGAAACGGATTAGCGTGAAGGCAGGGGATACCAGACGGCGATAAACCAGGCCCTGCGATTCACGCCTGCCCGCCGAAACTTAAGTGTAGGCGGGGTCACGCCTCATGATTTACGAGACACGATGTCAATGGAATGGTTTTTCTAATTTTGTATAGAAATTTCGCTATGCGCTAAGCGCTATGCTCAATGCCTTTCTTTCAGGGTGGCTCACATCACCAATACTGCTCTCTCTCGATGATCGTGGCAACGCCCTGTCCCCCGCCGCAGCAGGCATTGGACAAGCCGTAGCGTGCACCTTTCAGCTTAAGGATGCGCGCGAGGGTGCCGACCAGCCGATTGCCGGTGGCCCCCAGCGGGTGTCCGATCGCGGTACCGCCGCCCATGACATTGACCCGGTCCGGATCGATGCCGAGCTCTTTGATGCAGTTGAGCGCAACAATGCAGAACGCCTCGTTGATCTCCCAGTAGTCGATATCCTTTGCTTTCAGTCCGGCCTTTTCCAGGGCCAAGCGAGAGGCCGGCACCGGACCTACCCCCATGATCGTGGGGTCAACCCCGGCGAAACCGATGGAACGGAGGGTGGCCATGGGCTTGAGCCCTTTCTTTTTGGCCTTCTCCTTGGACATCAGGACCATCGATGTGGCCGCTGCATTCAAGGGAGAGGAGTTCCCGGCGGTAATCACGCCGTCTTCTTTAAAGGCTGGCTTGAGATCCCTCATCCCCTCATACGTGGCACCGGCCCGCACGGCCATGTCCTTGTCAACCACCATCATCTTGCCATCCGCCTGCTCGGCCTCGATGGGCAGGATCTCGTCTTTAAAGAAACCCTCCTTCTGTGCCTTTTCCGCCAGGTTGTGCGAACGTGTGCCCCATCGGTCCATGTCCTCTTTCGTGAAATCCCTCAGGGTGAAGAGTTTTTCAGCCGTAAATCCCATATTGGAGAGGGTGGCAAAGTCCCAATGTTTCATGGCCTCGTCATTCAGAAAACGGGGGTTAGGGCTGATGGCGCCTGCTTTTGCCCTCAAATTCGCACCGTAATTCCGGGTCATGTGCTCCATCCCTCCGACGAGCACCGTGTCCGCAAAGCCGGCCGCTATCTCCAGAAATCCAATGTGGATGCCAGCCATGGAAGAGCCGCACTGCTGGTCCACGAACTTGGCTGGAATGGTCTGGGGAAGATTGGCGAGGAGGATGGGATACCTGCCGCCGTAGGTCCAATTCTCGTTCACGCCCACCGCGGACCCGATCAAAAAATCGTCTATCTCCTCGGGCTTCACCCCGCTCCTCTTGAGCACCTCCGGCAGAAGCCGTGCCAGGAGGTCATCGGCCCTCAACTTGTAGAATACATCCCTTTCGGGCTCATTGGGTCTCGATCTGGATTGTGCCGTCCTCAAATATCCGACAATGACAACATCTCTTAGTTCCTTCATTGGTGTACCTCCTTGATTTTTTGGTCCTACCCGCATCCTGTGGTTTTTTTCACAAATGAGCGGTAGAGACCAGTATAAGAAATTTACTTCATCCGTGTCAATAAGGGATCAGGTCCATTCATCGGTTTTCTACCCTTATCATCGGCCCTCTCCCCTTTTCCGGCGCTCCCGTTGCAGGTCGGGGAGAAACCCAGCCAGGATCCCTATTAACGGGAGGAAGGCACACACCTGATACACGGTCGTGATGCTCGTCGCGTCGGCCAATCTTCCCAGCACCGCCGCACCGATTCCACCCATGCCAAATGCCAAGCCAAAGAAGAGGCCGGAAATCATTCCGACCCTCCCCGGAATGAGCTCTTGCGCATACACCACGATTGCGGGAAACGCGGACGCCAGGATCAGGCCGATGGCCACGGTGAGTGGGCCAGTCCAGGCGAGGGAGACGTGCGGGAGCAGGAGGGTAAAGGGTAGGACCCCCAGAACCGACACCCAGATGACGCGTTTCCGACCAATGCGGTCCCCAATCGGTCCGCCGATCAGGGTGCCGGCTGCCGCTGCCCCAAGGAACACGAAAAGGTGGATCTGTGCGCTCCGTATCGAGACGTGAAACTTGCTGATCAGATAAAAGGTGTAATAGCTGTTGAGGCTCGCGAGATAAAAGAACTTCGAAAAAATCAGGGCCATGAGGATCGTCAGGGAGCGGCCGACTTTCGGTGTGGAGGCTCCGCTTGCAATGGGCGGGTGCGGACGGGGCGGGTCTGCCTTCGGGCGGACACGTCCATACCACCCCCCGATGCGGCTAAGGATGAAAATGGCGAGGAGTGCTGCGATCCCAAACCATCCGACGCTTTCTCGCCCGCGAGGCAGCACAAACAGCGCGGCCAGCAAGGGGCCCAAGGCTCCGCCCGCGTTCCCACCGACTTGGAAGAGCGATTGCGCCAGGCCATGCTGTCCTCCCGAGGCGAGGTGGGCTACGCGGGACGCCTCCGGGTGGAACACCGCAGAGCCCATGCCGATCAGGGCCGCCGATGCGAGAAGGAGCGGGAATGACGGCACCCGCGAGAATAAGATGAGCCCGATCAGGGTCGAAGCCATTCCCGCCGCCAGTGAATACGGCTGAGGGTGGCGATCCGTCGTGAGCCCCACCAGCGGCTGCAGGAGCGACGCGGTGCACTGATACGTCAACGTAATCAGTCCCACCTGCGCAAAGTTGAGTTGGAATCCGGTTTTCAGCAACGGATACATCGCTGGCATCAGCGATTGCATCATATCGTTGAGCAAATGGCAAAAGCCGATGGCCACGAGAATCGGAAAGACAGTCGGGTACCCTCCTGCGGAGGACTCCTTTTCGGTCACTTCATTCTCCCTTTGACATCAAAGCCAGCACCATCGGCCAAAGTGGATGCGAACCCCTGCCGAGCTATCTGAACTGCCGCCGGAATAACCTTTCGTTGGTCATGCGTCAGTTTCGTAAAACCTCCGTAACATTTGCTGCTGTTTGAACACGATAACCCGAAAAGCAAAGGCCACTCTTGAAGTGGCCTCTCCTGGAATCTCGATGTTAACGATTTTGTCTCATCCGAATAATTCAAAATAACACTCATAAAGGATTAATTCAATGAACCACAGACACTGGATATAACCACGGTCACGCGACACGAACCCCGGGTTTGATTGAATGATTTTTGATTGTATTGACATTCCGCAATCTACGTTGATTAGGTGTTATATTTTTCTTACTAACACCCGCACGAGCCACGAGCACGAATCACGATTTGATTGCCATCCAATTGCTTTTTTGATATAGTGGGGCAAAGTTTTTATCTTCAATCCGCAATTCGCAATCTGCGATTGACCCTGAACCGGTCATAATTTGTGACCACTTCGACCCATGGTGGGCGCCGAAAGCTGCGTTTGGCCTTTACTGAACGAAAAGGAGAATCTTGCAAATCGTACCTAAAAGAGGTACAATCGTACCCATAATGAGTACACTGTCTGAAAGCGATAACCTCTCCAGGACTCTGTTTAGTAAGACCCGCCGGGCGGTTTTCTCTTTACTCTACGGCCATGTCGACGATGCTTTTTATCTGCGGGAAATCGTTCGCGCTGCCGGAGTCGGGCTGGGTGGAGTGCAGAGGGAATTGAAGCAGCTTTCAGACGCCGGAATTATCCAGCGCATCGTTCGTGGCCATCAAGTCTATTACCAGGCAAATCCCCGTTGCCCTGTATTCGCAGAGCTGAAAAGCCTGGTCGTCAAGACGGTTGGAGTGGGGGCAGCGCTGCAAGCCGCCTTGGCGCCTTTGGGCGGCCGCATCCATGTGGCTTTCATCTATGGATCCATGGCCCGCAGCGAAGAACACCGCGAGAGCGATGTGGATCTCCTGGTCGTGGGCAAGGCAACTTTTACTGAGATTGTGTCAGCGCTGAGCGAGGCTCAAAAGACAATCGGCCGGGAGATCAACCCGACCGTTTATCCTCCCGCGGAATTCCGATCAAAGGTGGCGGCAGGGCACCATTTTCTCAGCACGGTCCTAAGAGGACCCATGTTTTTCCTCATCGGAGACAAACGTGAGCTTGCAAGACTGGCTAAAAAGCCGCTGGCTCATTGAGCACCAAACGAGTCGCCAGGAGATTTCCGACTTGCTAAGCATGGCGGATCGCGACCTGGCCCAATGCCGAACGCCTCATCTGAGTCCCGACTGGCAACTGAATATAGCCTACAACGCTGCCTTGCAAGCGGCAACGGCAGCTCTGGCCGCTGCCGGTTATCGGGCTGCAACGGGGGCCCATCACTACCGGGTGATCCAGTCGCTTGCTCACACGATCGAAGCAGATCCCGGTCTCGTCATTCAGTTAGATAAATTCCGAAAGAAGAGAAACATTACTGAGTACGAACAAGCGGGAGCGGTATCCGAGCAAGAGGCAAAGGAGATGCTTGCCCTGGCGAAAAATCTAAGGGACAAAGTGGAGAAGTGGCTTTGTTCGAACCATCCGGAGCTGTTATAAATACGGCGATGGGCTTTTTGTTATACTGGTGCGGCCTTAGATAATTGATAAGCCAAAGGGTATCACAATTTGTGATACCTTGCAGAGGTTGAATGAAGACACTTATTCCTGTAGAAATTATTGAGCAGAGAATTTTGTTGATTCGCGGCCAGAAAGTAATGTTGAGTACCGATTTAGCTGAGCTTTATCTAGTTGAACCGCGGGTGTTAGTTCAGGCGGTGAAGCGGAATATAGCTCGGTTTCCAGGGGATTTTATGTTCCAGTTGACAGAAGAAGAATTTTCTAACTTGAAATCACAAATTGTGATTTCAAGTTGGGGCGGGCTCCGCCGTGCCAGGCGTGACACGCCGTCTTCGGCCCCAGTGGGTTGAGGGGGACACGACTCACGGTATTAAAGGGATGGGCTTTTTTGTTTTTCTGGTATGGTCTCAAATGATTTAGCTACGGACGCGCCAGAACGGTTATGACAAAACTCCTTCAAACATCAGACAGCCTGTTCCAGGATTTAAGGTCGCTGATCATTGAGGCGCGACAGGATGTGGCGCGGCAGGTGAATTCCGCCCTGGTCCTGCTGTACTGGCGTGTAGGAAGGCGCATTCGCCAGGATATCCTGAATGAAAAAAGGGCGGAATATGGTGAGCAGATTGTGTACGCAGTGAGTGCACAATTGGTCGAGGAATTCGGGACAGGCTTTTCTGAGAAAAACTTGCGGCGAATGGTTCAATTTGCTGCAGCATTCCCAGATGAGCAAATTGTCGTGACACTGTCACGACAATTGGGTTGGAGCCATTTCGTCACCATCATTCCACTCGATGACGATCTCAAACGTGACTTCTATGCTGAGATGTGTCGGATTGAACGCTGGAGTGTCCGCACCCTTCGTCAGAAAATCCCGGGTATGCTCTTTGAGCGGACCGCTCTTTCCAAGAAGCCAGCGGAGTTGGCTAAACAAGAGCTCATTAAATTACGGGAAGAGGATAAACTGACGCCTGACTTGGTTTTTCGTGATCCTTATTTTCTTGACTTCCTTGGTTTAAAGGATACTTATAGCGAGAAAGACCTTGAAACGGCAATCTTAAGGGAATTGGAGGCATTTAAGTTCGTGGCGATGACGAAGCATCAGGAGAACTTTGGGGAGTCGAATGTATGAAGGCAGGCGACCGAGGGATGCCGCGTGATTACCCATCTCTCCTGGCGGAAATCAAGGAACGCATCCGTTCCGCCCAGTACGATGCTCTGCGGGCCGTCAACAAGGAGTTGGTAGCACTCTATTGGGACCTCGGACGGGTTATCTGCAAACGTCAGGCGGATGGGACCAGTTGGGGTAAGGCGATCGTGGAGCGGCTGGCAGCCGACTTGCGCGCCGAGTTTCCGGGTATCCAGGGATTTTCGTCTCAGAACCTCTGGTATATGAGGCAGTTTTATCTCGTTTATCACGGCCACGAAAAACTCCAACCGCTGGTTGGAGAAATCAGTTGGGCCAAGCATCTGGTTATTCTCGGCAAATGCAAGGACATCCTCGAACGAGAGTTCTACATACGCATGACGAAAAAGTTCGGGTGGACCAAGAGCGTCCTTATCCACCAGATCGAGAACCAGAGCTACGAGGAGACCTTGCTCGGCCAGACCAATTTCGACAAGGCGCTGACGCCCAAGCTGCGCGCGCAGGCGAAGCTGGCCGTCAAGGATGAGTACACCTTCGATTTTCTTGAACTCGGCGAGGAGCATGCCGAACGCGAGATGGAGCGCGACTTACCATAACACCTCACGCCTCACGGTTCAGGTACTTGATTTACTAATTACGTTGAGTAATAATACTCAATATATTGAGTAATTTGTTATACGGCCAGAGGAAAATTGTACAAGCGAGCGATCTTTCATACTCTGTTAAAGCGCATTCAAGAGCCCAGGCGGTTCATCCAGGTTCTGGCTGGACCGAGACAGGTTGGGAAAACCACGATGGCTCGCCAATTGATGGAGGCCGTCCCTATTCCCGTTCACTCCGTGACAGCCGATGAGCCCACCTTGCGGGATCGTACCTGGTTAGCCCAGCAGTGGGAAATCGCCCGTCTAAAAATCAATGAAAAGAATAGGAGGAGAGGTGCCCTTCTGATCCTCGACGAAACTCAAAAAGTTTCAGAATGGTCCGAGATCATCAAACGCCTTTGGGATGAGGATACCCGTTCAGGTCTCCCCCTGAAGGTGGTCCTTCTCGGGTCCTCGCCCCTCCTCGTCCAGAGAGGATTAACGGAAAGTTTAGCCGGACGCTTTGAAATCATTCCTGTGACTCACTGGTCTTATGCCGAGATGAGGGAGGCTTTCGGCTGGGATTTAGAGCAATATATTTTGTATGGGGGCTATCCGGGTGCGGCCGGGCTCATCGATGAGCATGAACGCTGGGCCAGGTACATCATCGATTCGCTCATTGAGACAACGATCTCCCGGGATATTCTCCTACTGACCCGTGTCGATAAGCCTGCTCTGCTTCGGCGACTGTTTCAGTTATGCTGCGATTACTCAGGGCAGGTGCTCTCGTATCAAAAAATGCTTGGACAGTTGCACGACGCTGGAAATACGACTACCCTGGCGCACTACCTTGACCTGCTCAATGGGGCGGGTTTGATCTCAGGATTGTCAAAGTTTTCTGGAAAACGCGTGAAGCAACGATCATCGAGCCCCAAGATCCAGGTTTTAAACACCGCTTTGATGTCTGCATCCTCCCGTCTTTCTCTTGAGGCCGCTCAACAGGACCGTGATTATTGGGGGAGACTGGTTGAATCAGCAGTAGGGGCCCATCTTGTTAACGGCACAAGGGGAAAGAACATCGAAGTCTTTTACTGGCTTGAAAGAAATCAGGAAGTGGATTTTGTCCTGCGGGCCGGGAATGATGTTGCTGCCATTGAGGTAAAAAGCGGGCGAAGAAGAGACCGTCTTCTTGGGATGGAAGCCTTCTCGAAAGCCTTTCGAGTAAAGCGTCAACTCTTGGTCGGAGAGCAAGGAATCCCAGTGGGGGAATTTTTGAAAACGTCGATTGAGCGCTGGCTTCGTTGAACAAGTTTGGAATTAGACTTTCCAAATTCTTTCCCTTCTATGATTGACGCTTCGCGCCTAACCTGCCTACCGCAGGCCCTGAACCTAGTCCCGCGTCTCGCGGGATACAGGGTAGGCAGGCTTGTCCGCCGAAGCCTCTTGGCGTAGGCAGACGCCTCGCGGCTCAGATAATTGTCATCCCTTTCTTTTTCTGATATAGTGAGCGCAATTACTCCTTAATTTTTGCTATTCGATAATGGCGCTATGCTCTATGCGCTATGCACCATGCGGCTATTACATGGTGGGGCGAATCCGGTGGGGGAGTCAATGACTGGTTAAAATCAAAGCCTGTTCTCAAAAAGAATGGGCTTTTTTTTAGATCCCCTAGCAGAAAGTCCTTGAATCAGGATAGTCTTTGTTGTATTATTTACAACAAATGATGTAAAAATAACAACAAAAGAAGACCTCAAACATGTCGGTGTTGCTCAATACGAAATTAAGAAAAAAATTATTAACCTATTCTTTTACGCATCCGGACGAAAATTACTATGTGAGAGAGCTCTCCAGTCTCATCGATGAAGATCCAGGCAATCTTTCGAGGGAGTTGAAAAAACTGGAGGAGGAGGGGCTCTACGCCTCGATGACAAAAGGAAGGGTCAAATATTTTTCCCTCAACAAAACCTATCCTCTGTTTAGAGAGCTTAAGAGGATTATCTCTAAGACAGAGGGCGTGGAGGGAAGCATCAAGGAGGTCGTTTTAAAATTTGGAGGGATTGCCTTGGCTTTTATTTACGGGTCGTATGCTAAAGATAAGGAGAAAAAAGCCTCAGATATAGATCTTGTAGTGGTAGGTGAGTTTCCACAAAGCAAATTGACTCATGATATTCGTGGTCTTGAGTCGAAATTGAACAGAGAGATCAACTTTACTTCCTATACCAGAGAAGAATTTGAAAAAGAGAGAAAAAAGGAAGGAGGTTTTCTCAACCTGGTTTTGAAAGACAAAATTCTCATTTTAAAGGGTGTGCTGAGTGCCGGATAAGCTTATTAAAAAACTTGAAAAATCAGGGAAGATAAGAAAACAAAAGGCAGGGTTTGTCCAGATAGAGGCCTTATTGAAAGAAGCCATATTGGACCTCGAAGAGGCGAAGAGGATTGTGAACCTAGGAGAAAGGGCAACTTATCTATTAGCTTCTACCGCTATGCTGAAAGATGTGACTCCGATTTCTAAATAAAATTGATTTTCTGGTTTCTTTTTGGTACATTGGGTTATCGTTTATTATAAGAGGGTGTGAAGATGGCTAAAGAATTTACAGTGATCATAGAACAGGATGAAGAAGGATACTATATTGCGGAAGTTCCTGAGCTTAAGGGATGCCACACGCAGGCCAAGTCTCTGGACACATTAATGGAAAGGATTAAGGAGGCCATCCAGCTCTGTTTAGAAGTGTATGGGAAGAAATATCCGATTACCCATCTTGTTGGTGTCCAGAAAATTGCTTTATGAGCAAGTTGCCATCTTTAACAGGAAAAGAGGTTGTCTCTTTGCTTAAAAAGGTTGGATTCGTCGTGGAAAGGCAAAGAGGCAGCCATGTCTTCCTGAAACATGATGATGGGCGGGCAACTGTGGTTCCCGTTCATTCGGGAGAGACAATTGGCCCAGGGCTTTTATCAAAGATCTTAAGGGATGTGGAAATGACAAAAGATGAACTACTAAGAATTCTTGAGTGACGACTTCCTCACTAAAGGGGTGAAGAGGATTTATCATATGATTCAAAACAGAGCCTATTCTTAAGAAGAATGGGCTTTTCGTTTTTCGCCTTGCACCTTGCGGCCCACCCCTTACGCTTTACGGCTCACGGTTCAGATAATTGCCTTTGTGTGGCGTTTCTGATATAGTGGGGCAAAATTTTTATCTTCAATCCGCAATTCGCAATCTACAATCTGCAATTGACAGGGTGGGGTATCCGAATGACTGGTTAAAATCAAAGCCTGTTCTCAAAACGAATGGGCTTTTTGGTTTTTTGAGTCTTACACCTTGCGCCTCACGCTTCACGACTCACGGTTATAGGGGGGTAGCCCATGCCAGCGATTGCATCTCTTGAAGATTTGAAGGCGGCTCAGAAAGATGGCTTGAGTATTTACGCTATGCGCTATGCTCTTTGCTTTGGAAGGTGGCGCAGGATCGGCTGGAAGAATATTTGTAAATTATGGCTGGAAGAGAGAAGTCCAGAACAATTAAAAGGAGAAGGAAGTCAGTGAATTGTGCTGACCTGACATCCAATCTGCTCTCGAATCCGAATTCCGCAATCCGCAATTGGAATGCTCCGGAACAATTGAAAGGTCAGGAGAGTGAATGAATGATAAAATGTCAAAAGACAGATCCTTGATTCC
>DBZJ01000145.1 GCA_002311635.1 Syntrophaceae bacterium UBA1163 | reverse complement strand
TGGTAAAGAACGGCTTCGAAATTCTTATGTCTGACAAGGACGTGAAGGTCGTCTTAATCAATATCTTCGGTGGGATTCTAAGATGTGACACCCTGGCTGAAGGTGTAACGGAAGCTGTTTCTGAGGTGAGAGTAAAGGTGCCAGTGGTGGTCAGACTCGAGGGGACCAATGTTAAGGAGGGGCGGAGGATTCTCAACGAGTCGGGGTTGAATTTCATCGTTGCCCAAGGGATGAAAGAGGCAGCCGAGGAAGTGGTGGAGGCACTGAAGAGAAGCCAAGGGCAGAGAGCATAGAGCATAGAGAAAAAAATTTCTCATTTTAACTCTATGCGCCATGCCCTATGCACTATGCGAATTTCGATCTGGGGGTAAGCAACCATGAGCATTTTAGTAGATGAGAAAACAAGGGTCGTGGTTCAAGGGATTACGGGCAATGAAGGGATGTTTCATACTCGGCAGATGGTGGAGTATGGAACAAAGATCGTAGCAGGTGTGACCCCGGGAAAAGGCGGACAGAAAATTGATGGGATTCCGGTCTTCAATACCGTATCGGAAGCGGTTAAGAACACCAATGCCGAGGCCTCTGCGATCTTTGTCCCTCCAGCTTTTGCTGCCGATGCGATTTTGGAAGCCGCTGAGGGGGAGATTTCCCTTATCGTGTGCCTTACAGAAGGAATCCCAACATTGGATATGGTGATGGTCCGGGCTTACCTAAAAGGGAAGGGGACAAATTTGATCGGCCCGAATACGCCTGGAATCATATCCCCTGGAAAGTGCAAGATTGGCGTCATGGCAGGTTATATTCATCAGCCGGGGACGATAGGGATCATCTCTCGAAGTGGAACGCTGACCTATGAGGTGATAGATCAACTAACGAAGAGGGGACTCGGACAGTCGACGGCAGTCGGCATAGGGGGCGATCAGATTATCGGGCTAAACTTTGTCGATCTCTTGGAGATGTTTGAAAGGGACCCTGAAACAGAAGCAGTGGTCATGATTGGCGAAATTGGCGGAACGGCGGAAGAGGAGGCAGCCCAATTTATCAAGAAGTCCTTTCGGAAGCCAGTATTAGCTTTTATTGCTGGATTGACGGCTCCTCCGGGGAGGAGAATGGGGCATGCAGGCGCAATTATTGCGGGCGGAAAGGGAACAGCTAAGGAAAAGATGGAGGCGCTGGAAAAGGCGGGCGCAAAGGTGGTTGGAAACCCGGCATTGGTCGGGGAAGAGATTGCAAAGATGCTAAGAAAAAGGAAGAAGTCATAGTTTCAGTTGATTGAGTTTCTTGAATTTACGGGATTTCCTCAGGAGCATGTCTTCTCATCAAAGGAACTCAATGAGCCAGATGAACCCAATAAATTCAATAGATTACACAAAAAGGTTTAACTTTCCGTTGATCTATGTTATGATAATCGTCAAATCTCAAAAAGAAAGGCATAAGGTATGTTGGTTGAATTGAGAGACAGATTGAACGAACTGAGGGGTCGATTAGAATCCCTCCGAGGTTCTCTTTGACGTCGAAAGAAAAGGAAAAAGACTGGAAGAAATCGAAAAGATGATGACAAAACCTGATTTCTGGGAAGGGGGTGAGGCTGCCCAGAAGATTCTGAAGGAGCGAACCTCTCTCTTAGAGAGCTTGTCGCCTTGGGAGGATGAGAAGAAGGTTCTGGAAGAAGCGGAGATCCTCCTCCAATTGGTCGAAGAACAGCAGGATGACAAAGAAGCCCAGGAGCTGGCGGAGAAGCTGCGGAGAAGTGAAGAAGCCATCGAACAAATAGAGTTCGGGAGAATGCTGGGAGGAGAGCACGATCCGAGCAATGCGATCGTGAGCATCAATGCCGGAGCAGGAGGCACAGAGGCTCAAGACTGGGTGGAAATGCTTCTGAGGATGTACCTGAGATGGGCAGAGAAAAGGAAGTTTGAGACAAAAATTATTGATATCCTCACGGGCGAAGAAGCGGGTTTAAAAAACGTTACCTTTATGGTCAACGGCCGTTACGCCTATGGATACCTAAAAGCGGAGAGTGGGATTCACCGATTGGTTCGGATATCCCCGTTCGATGCGGGGGCAAGGAGGCATACCTCCTTTGCTTCGGTTTTTGTCATTCCTGAAGTCCCCGAGGATATCGTAGTTCAGCTTGATGAAAAAGATTTGAGGGTGGATACCTTTCGGTCCAGCGGGGCAGGTGGGCAACACGTCAATAAAACGGATTCAGCGGTACGAATCACTCATCTTCCCACGGGCATTGTCGTCCAATGTCAAAACGAACGATCCCAGCATAAGAATAAGGCTACTGCCTTAAAGATATTAAGGGCACGCCTTTACGAGGGGGAAATGAAGGAGAAAGAAGAGAAGCTGCAGGAACTTCACAACTCAAAAAAGGAGATTGCTTGGGGGAGCCAGATCCGCTCGTATATTATGCACCCTTATAAAATGGTCAAAGATCACCGCACGAATAAGGTGATCCATCAAGTGGATCGGGTCATGGACGGGGAGATCGATGAGCTGATCAAGGCCTATCTTCTGGCGACCTCTTAGGGAGAATAGGAATCGGACAGGGTCGAGCTTCAACTCTTTCAACTTTAGTCACTTTATAAACTTTAGCTCATTTTAGGAACTTTTTTTGAAGGGTTGACTTTTTATGGCCGCAGAAATATTATTAGACAAACAAGCGGAAAATGTAGCCCCAGAGGAAGAACAAGGATTGCTCGGAAACCTGGAGGAAAAGGTTCATCATCTCCTGACAAAATTTCATGAGCTGAAGAAAGAAAGAGACCATCTGGCCGCTGCCCTGGATAGGGAAAGGGAAAAGGTGGTCCAATTAGAGAAGAAAATGAAACTTTTCTCCCAGGACAGAGAAAAAGTGAAGACACGGATTGATCAACTCCTTCATCGTTTTAAAAGCATCGATACTTAATCGGTCCCGGGGAGTTGTACAGAAGGCTGAGAGGAAATGGGAAGAGAACGGCTGGTTGAGATCAAAGTATTTGGCCAGACGTACACGGTTAAAACGGATGCAGAAGAGGACTATATTCAGGAAGTGGCGAAATATGTGAACGAAAAGATGGAGGAAGTCTTAAAAAAGACGAAGAGCGTTTCCACGTTGAACGTAGCGATTCTAACGGCGCTTAATATTGCAGATGATCTTTTGAGAGAGAAGGAAAAGAGGACCGCGCTACTTCGAGAGGTCGGGGCGAAATCAAAGGACTTGGTTGAGAAAATCGATATGAAAATAGGGGAGTGGAGTCTGAAAACCCCTTCGTAACTGGCGGATGTTCCCCTGCTGTGTTCATGGTAGCCGGAAGATTTTTCGTGGGCAACCTTAAACAGGGAACCCTTCCCGAACGGTTGCTATAGATCGCCGGCCACGGGGCATCGAGCGGGGGACTTGGGATCAACACCGTCGTCGGAGGACGAGAGGTGTGGTGGGATAGAGGGAAGAAATGAATTTGATCGATCCTGATATGACCTTCATGCCCTGCTGTCGCAGCCAGGCGAAGGCGGGGAAGAAAAGATGAGTTCGATAACTATGATCCTGTGGAAATTGGTCGAAATCCTACTAAAATCTCCACGGGCGTGGAGCCGGTTGGTAAAATGGTTGGGTGTTTCCGTCGAATGGCTCCACCGTCTTGTTCGGGAAGCGGGTCTCACTATGGAGAAAAAGAGGAGCGCCCTCGGCTCTTCTTTCCAACGGAAAGTAGGGCTTCGTAACATAGAGAAGGTCAATTGGCAATCAACGTCAGGGTCCCCCTCATTCTTTCTTCCCTGCTTGCAGTAGGCGGGCATGTCGGGTTCGGTCGAACCCCTCTTTTTTCTATCCCATTTCGCCCCTCTTTTTTCCTCAACGGACGGCCCTTTTTTCAATTCATTTGCGTGAGCGATGACACGGTTGAATCACGGCCGATGGATGTTGTGGTTCTTGAATTAATAAGCCATGCCCTGAAGGCTCCACTTTTGCGGCAAGCCCTGAACCTAATGCGGTGCAGGGCAGGAAGGCTCGTGCCATGAAAATAGTCTTTGTTTGTAGCAACGACGCGATGCGCTATGCGATTTTTGATATAAGGAGGTGAACGGACCGTTGAAGCTATCCATTGAGATGTACATCATCCTCAGTTCCGTAATTGCCCTTCTCGGAGGGATCATCGGATTCCTTTTGAGAAAAAGGTTCTCAGAGGCCCGGATTGTCTCTGCCAAAGAGGTGGCCAAACGCTTGGTCGAGGAAGCCGAGAAAAAAGCTGAGATATTAAAAAGGGAAGCCCTCCTCCAAACGAAGGACAAGTTTTATCAAGAAAAGGCCGATTTTGAGAAAGAGACGATGGAGAAACGCCAGGAAATTCAGAACCTGGAGAGAAGGCTCATCCAGAGGGAATCGCATCTGGACAAAAAGATAGAGCTTGTTGACACCAAAGAGGGGGATATCGCCCGCCGGGAGAAGACGTTGATTCAGCAGGAAAAGACAACCCAGGAGCAGGAGAAAAAGCTGACGGCCCTTCTCGAAAAGCAGCGCATTCAATTGGAGAGTATTGCGAAAATGTCCTCTGAAGAGGCCAAGCGATTGTTGATGGAATCTATGGAGAATGAAGCAAAGCACGAAGCGGCCAAGGGGATAAAAAAGATTGAAGAAGAGGCGAGAGAGGTCGCCGACAAAAAGTCGAAAGAGATTATCAGTCTGGCCGTTCAACGTTATGCCGGAGAGTATGTTGCCGAGAGGACGGTCTCTGTGGTCACCCTGCCAAATGAAGAGATGAAGGGCCGGATCATCGGCCGTGAAGGGCGGAACATCCGAGCCCTTGAAGCGGCCACCGGGATCGATCTCATCATTGACGACACGCCTGAGGCAGTGATCCTTTCAGGGTTCAATCCCGTTCGGAGGGAGATCGCTCGCATCGCCTTGGAACGTCTCGTGAGCGATGGCCGCATTCATCCCGCGCGGATTGAAGAGATTGTTCAGAAGGTGGAGCAGGAAGTAGAGACATCCATTCGTGAGGCAGGGGAGCAGGCGACTTTTGACGTGGGCGTCCACGGCATGCACCCGGAGTTGATTAAACTGATCGGCCGGCTCAAATACCGAACGAGCTTTGCCCAGAATGTGTACCAGCACTCTTTGGAAGTGGCATTCCTTTGCGGGGTGATGGCCTCTGAATTAGGGGGAAATGTAAAACAAGCCAAGAGGGCGGGTCTTCTTCATGACATTGGAAAGGCCGTCGACCATGAGGTCGAAGGCTCCCATGGAAAGATCGGAGCTGATCTGGCAAGGAAATATGGAGAATCGCCCGTCATCGTCCATGCCATCGCCTCCCATCACGAGGAGGAGAAGCCGGAGTCCGTTCTCGATATCCTGGTGGAAGCAGCGGATGCTCTATCTGGAGCGAGACCGGGTGCAAGGCGTGAGATGCTTGAAACCTATGTGAAGCGATTGGAGGATCTGGAAAAGATCGCCCAGTCTTTCCCGGGAGTGGAGAAATCTTACGCCATTCAAGCAGGCAGGGAAATTCGTATCATGGTCCAGCCCGATCGTATCTCCGATGAGGACTCTGTGATCCTTTCCAGAGACATTGCCCGTAAGATTGAAAAAGATTTGACTTATCCCGGGCAGATCAAGGTAACCGTGATCAGGGAGACGCGGTCGGTGGAAATCGCAAAGTAAGGAGTAAATCCGAAATTCGTATATCGAAGTCCGAGGCAAATCCAAAATTCGAATTTCAAAACTCTATACGTTCTTAGTTCGTTTCGGTCATTAGTATTTTGGACATTTGTATTTGTTTTGAATTTAGCGTTTCGGATTTCGAGTTTCTTTGCAACAGGCAAAGTGATGCGCATTCTCTTTATCGGTGACATTGTAGGAAAAGCAGGCCGGCAGGCTATTGAAGGAATCTTAAGGAAGGTCATTGCCGACCATAAAATTGACTTTACGATTGCCAATGGAGAAAACGCAGCCGGAGGAATGGGAATTACCCCTCCCATTGCCGTCGAGATACTGGATCAAGGGGTGGATGTGCTTACTTCTGGAAACCATATCTGGGCCAAGAAAGAAATCTTTCCGTTTTTGGACGAGGAACTCCGAATTTTAAGACCTGCTAATTATCCGCCAGGAGCTCCGGGCAGAGGAAGTGGCATCTTCCATTCTGCCAAGGGGCAAAAGCTGGGCGTTCTGAATTTGGAAGGCAGGGTTTTCATGAAGAATCTGGATTGTCCATTCCGGGTCGGAGAAAAAGAAGTTGAGAGATTGAGCAGAGAGACCAAAATCATTCTTGTCGATTTCCATGCAGAGGCCACTTCAGAGAAAATGGCGATGGGCTGGTTTTTGAATGGGAAGGTGAGTGCCGTATTGGGAACCCATACCCATGTCCAGACGAGCGACGAGAGGATACTGGAGGATGGAACGGCTTACATCAGTGATGTTGGAATGACAGGTCCCTTAGCCTCTGTCATCGGAATTCGTAAAGAGGTTGCCTTGGAGCGCCTATTAACCCAGATCCCATGGAAATTTGACGTGGCCACCGAGGAGATCCAACTCCAAGGGGTCGTCATTGATGTTGATCCGCAAACAGGGAGATCGAAGGATATCAAAAGGATCAAGGTTCCATTAGATGGGCGGAGTTAGAGGATATGCAGAGGACGAAGAATAAAACAGTCTATGATGTCTTTAAGGAGAGGGGCTTTATTGAAAAGGTCACCGATGACGAAAAACTCCCCGAGATATTGAAAGAAAAGGTGACGTGTTACATCGGCTTTGATCCTACCGCTTCAAGTTTTCACGTGGGGAATCTGGTACCGATTATGGCCTTGGCCCATATGCAAAGGGATGGTCATCGTCCAATCACATTGGTGGGCGGAGGGACAGGATTGGTTGGAGACCCAAGCGGTAAGGATGAGATGCGCCAGATTTTGACGTATGAAGAGATTAACAAGAATGCGGAGATGCAAAAAAAGCAATTTGCCCGGTTCCTGGATTTTTCGGAAGACCGTGCTCTTCTGTTGAATAATGCGGATTGGCTGACCAAACTCAACTACATCGATTTTCTCCGGGATATCGGCGCCCATTTTAGCGTGAATCGCATGCTTGCGGCGGAGTCGGTAAAAATTCGTTTGGAGACGGGACTATCCTTCCTCGAATTTAACTATCAACTCCTTCAAGCATACGATTTCTGGTATCAGTTCAAGCATTATAATTGTCTGATTCAAATGGGAGGCAGCGACCAGTGGGGCAACATTGTTGCAGGAATCGACCTTATCCGGCGTCTCGAAGGGAAGCAGGCTTACGGGATCACCTTCCCCCTTATCATGACGGCTGATGGCAAGAAGATGGGGAAAACCGAGAAAGGGGCAGTCTGGTTAGATCCTGAACGTACCTCCTCGTATGAGTATTATCAATTTTGGATCAATACCGACGATAGAGATGTAAAAAGGTTCTTGGCTCTCTTTACCTTTCTTCCGATGGAGGAGATTCAGGAAAAATACGGGAAGCTGGAGGGGGCTGATCTCAGAAAGGCCAAGGAGGAACTCGCTTCTAAAGCCACCGAAATCGTGCATGGGAAGGAAGAAGCGGAGAAAGCACGAAGCGCTTCAAGAACGCTTTTCGTTTCTTTATCGGATAGCATTTCTCTTTCGGGTAATGTGACGCCGACCATGACGACGGCGGACGATTCAATACCAACAAGTTTCATGGAAAAAGAAAAATTTATTCAAGGAATTCCAACGTTTAAGTTATTTGAGACCGCAGGTCTGTGTGCTTCGAGTTCTGCGGCAAGGCGATTAATAGAGCAGGGAGGGGCTTATATAAATAATAAAAAGGTGAATAAATTCGATGAGATCATAAAAACAAAAGATTTCGATCCAAACGGTACTGTCTTATTGAGGGCAGGTAAGAAGAAATTTCACCGTATAAAAATCCTTGACAAAAAGTGAAGTCATCTGGTAATATATTTTGTTGCGACGATGCGAAGAAAGCTTGGCAAATAAGTTTTGCCTATTGACAAACCTAAGAAATCGTATTATCGTGATAGAATCGATTAAAAGCGTTCTTTGACAAAAGAATAGGGGTTACTGTTTCTGGGTCTCTATAGTTTTTTCTTTGAAAAGGATCATTTTCAGATACAAATTGGAGAGTTTGATCCTGGCTCAGAACGAACGCTGGCGGCGTGCCTAACACATGCAAGTCGTACGAGAAATCCTGGGCAACTGGGAAAGTAAAGTGGCGCACGGGTGAGTAACGCGTGGGTAACCTACCCTTGAATTGGGGATAACTCCTCGAAAGGGGAGTTAATACCGAATAATATTCCGGCTCCCACGGGAACTGGAATCGAAGGTGGCCTCTGCATGCAAGCTATCGTTTAAGGATGGGCCCGCGTACCATTAGCTCGTTGGTAGGGTAATGGCCTACCAAGGCATCGATGGTTAGCTGGTCTAAGAGGATGGTCAGCCACACTGGAACTGAGACACGGTCCAGAC